>JADGEP010000199.1:0-6831 GCA_016744275.1 Candidatus Krumholzibacteriia bacterium
AGGCCTTGTAGTGGGTATTGAAGAATGGCTGCCAGTAGATCGCGTTGGTATCAGCGGCGTCGAGAAACACCACCGGGTCGGTATTGCCTCGGGCGGCCGGCAGGCTCGAAGGGTCGCGGTCACTGCAGCCGGCAATGATCACCAGCGCGGTCAACGCGATCAAAGCGAACAGGTGGCGTTGGGAACGTTTCGCTTGGGCGTTCATTTGAGCGTTCACTTTCAGGGCCTCCACTCGAGACGTGACAGATTTGATCACAGCCAAAACATAGCCATACAACACGCTTTTTGCACTTTGTACGGCAACCGATCAAAGTATGCCCCAGGCCTCTCTTTCTGTCAAGGCGCTGTCTGCTTTTCATCGTTCAAAGCTGAATGACCTCGATTGTCGCAAATATTTTTAACATTTGCAATAATGCACATATGTGCATAACATTGAAAAACACTCAAAGGAGCACCCATGCCGCGGCCACAAAAAAAACGATCTGTCCACCGCCCGCCTCTTTTTGCGGACTTCAAGCCCTGCGGTGTCCGGGCCAGGGACCTGGAGGTCGTGCCGCTGGCCCTGGACGAACTGGAAGCCATTCGGTTGGCCGATTATGAAGGCTTGGATCATGCGGATGCGGCAGAGCAGATGGAAATCTCGCGCTCCACTTTTTCCCGCCTGGTGGAACGCGCTCGCCAAAAGGTGGCTCGCTTTCTGATCGAAGGCCAAAGACTTCAGGTCGAAGGCGGCGAGGTTCATTTTCAGGGCAATTTGATCCGATGCTCCGCTTGTGGAAATTCATTCCAGATACCTTTCGATTCAAAACTGACGGGGTGCCCTGATTGCGGGTCATCAGAGCTGATGGACCTGGCGGGCGGACACGGCCATGGCCGATGTTGCGGCCGGCACCACCGTCGACAAAGGAGGTAGCCAAATGGCTAACAGAAACCAAAAAGGCCCAGCGGGCCGAGGTCCATTGACCGGACGAGGGCTGGGCCGTTGCGCCGGAAGCAGCGCCAACGATTTGCGAAACGATGAATCTTTACCCCGCGGTGGCCGAGGCCGAGTCAGGGGCAATGGCAATGGCAATGGCCGCGGAGGTGGACGCGGACGAGGACTCGGCCGCCGCCTCGCCTCACCCGCCAGCCAGGATGATTCACTATCCCTGGTGCAGGAAGTGCGGGCACTGCGCGACGAATTGGCAGAACTCAAAAAGAAACTCAACAACTTGGGAGAGCACCAATGACGCGGAAATTTGCCATACCCACCCTGGACGGGAAATCCTGCGCCCATTTTGGCCACTGCCAATCGTTCGCCGTGGTTGAAGTCGAAGACGACAAAATGGGCATCGTTGAATTCCTGGAACCGCCGGTGCACAAGCCGGGATCATATCCGCGATTTTTGGCCGACGAAGGGGTGCACATCGTCATCGCTGGCGGCATGGGGGCCAAAGCCCAGGCTTTATTCCAGAAAAACAACATCGCCGTTCATATGGGAGTTGGCGTGGAAGATCCGGGCGCCCTGGTGGCGCAGTTTCTCAAGAATGAATTGCAGACTGGCACCAACCTTTGCAACCACGGCAGCGATGACCATCACCGCTGTGGGCACTAGGACGTGAAAGTTGCAATTGCCAGCGGCAAGGGCGGGACGGGCAAGACCACTCTGTCGACCAATCTGGCTTCGTACCTGTCGGAGACCACGGCGGTGGTATTGACCGACCTGGATGTTGAGGAGCCCAATTCGGGGCTCTTTATCCGGGGCGAGTTGCGGCATTCTCAAGTCCGGAACAAGATGGTTCCGGGCTGGCAGGCGGACAGATGCTCGCTCTGTGGAAACTGTGAGGAAGTCTGCAACTTCAACGCCATATTAAAAATGGGAGACCGCATTCTGGTTCTCCCCGAGTTGTGCCACGGGTGCTACGCCTGCTCAGAGCTTTGTCCGACCGCAGCTTTGCCGATGTTGCCCAAACCGATGGGTGAACTGAGGCAATTCAAGGCCGGTAAGCTTGATCTGGTTGAAGGACGCCTGAATCTCAGTGAAGAGCAGGCCGTGCCATTGATCAAGCAAACCATCGATTTTGTGGATGCGGAATTCCCCGTCGAGACCATTCGCATTTTTGATGCACCGCCCGGCACATCCTGTCCCGTGATCGAAGCGATCAAGGACGCTGATCTGGTTTTGCTGATCACCGAACCCACGCCATTTGGACTCCACGATCTGAAACTGGCCGTGCTAACGGTGCGTCAGTTGGGCAAGCCGTTTGCGGTTGTATTGAATCGGTACGGCATCGGTGACGACAAGGTGCAGGCCTATTGCGCCGCCGAAGACATTTCCCTGATCGCCTGCATTCCCAACAGCCGCGCGATTGCTGAAGCCTATGCAGCAGGTGAACTTTTGTATCGCGGTGTTCCTGAAGTGAAGGCTGCGGTGGAGTCCATTGCCTCCTTCATCCAGAAACAGTGCCGGGCGGAGCAGCCATGAAAGAGATCGTGGTCATTTCCGGAAAAGGTGGCACGGGCAAAACCTCATTGACGGCAGCCTTTGCGGTGTTGGCCGGATCAGAAATTGTGGTGGCGGACTGCGATGTTGATGCCGCCGATATGCACCTGCTTCTCGAGCCGGACATTCGGCACCAGGAAACGTTTCTCAGTGGTGAGTTGGCAGTCATCAACCAGGACCAGTGCTCGGGCTGTGGTGCATGCGCGGCGGTGTGTCGATTTGGCGCGATCCCCTTTCTCAATGGGCACTATGTCGTTGATGAAATCAGTTGTGAAGGATGCGGCTACTGCGCCCGGGTATGCCCGGATGAGGCGATCACGAATATTGAGCAGAATGTCGGGAATTGGTTCCGTTCCGAGATTCGTACCGGAACGACCATGGTTCACGCCGGCTTGAATATTGGCGCAGACAATTCCGGCAAATTGGTGGCCAGGGTGAAAAACGAAGCCAGAGCTGTGGCGCATGAAAATGGCAAAGAATTCGTTCTTGTCGATGGTTCGCCCGGTGTGGGCTGCCCTGTGGTGTCTTCGTTATCAGGCGCCGCCTTTGCCGTACTGGTTACTGAACCTACGGTTTCGGGATTGCACGATCTGAAACGCGTGCACCAACTCGTCAAGATGTTCGGTATCCCCTGTGGGTGCATTGTCAACAAGGCGGACCTCAACGCCGATGTGCTGCGCCAATTGCGCACCTATCTGGCGGCAGAGGGCATCGCCGATCTGGCGGAAATTCCCTACGACGAACAATTCACAGCTGCGGCCACCAATGGCCGGACAATTGTCGAGTGGGACGACAATCTGGCCGGATTGATCCGCAATTGTTGGTGTGAAATCCAAACCCACGTCACAACTCAGGTCTGAAAGAAGCAAAAGAATGAAGCTGGTATTTACGACTAAAGGCACCGAGTGGGATTCTCCCATGGACCCCCGCTTTGGCCGCACCGAATTTTTCTTCGTGTACGACGAGGAGAGCAAAGAGGTACAGACTTACGACAACCGGACCGTCGCTGGTGAAGCCCATGGCGCTGGTCCCAAGGCGGCTCAGAAGCTGGGGGAGTTTGGCGCCGAAGTGCTGATCACCGGCAATGGACCTGGTGGCAATGCCGGGATGGTGATGCAGGCAACCGGCACCTCTGTTTTCGTGGGTGCCAGCGACATGACTGTCAAGGAAGCCTATGAGGCCTATTGCAACGGCTCGCTTAGGCAGCCACAAAGGGCCTGAAATACGGACCCGGTGCGCGGGGCGGAGGCCAGAAACCAACAGGAGGACCTGTCGTGAAAAAAATCGGCATCATCATCTGCGATCGCTACCACACCTGCGCCGGTGGCAAATGCTTTCGATCAATGGGCGCACGCGAAGGAGCTTTTGCCCGCTACGCCGATGAAGACGTGGAGTTGGTGGGGTTCACCACATGTGGTGGATGCCCGGGCGGAAACGTGGAATATGCCCCGGCAGAAATGAAAGCCAATGGCGCCGAAGTGGTGCATCTGGCCACCGGTTTGGTGGTGGGATACCCGCCGTGCCCCCATCTGAATTGTTTTCGCGAATTCATTCCGCGCCAGTTTGGAATGGATGTTGTGGTGGGCACTCATCCGATTCCCGAAAAATACAACCTGGTCCACGAAGAGTTGGGCACTTGGCCTGCCATGACGGCACAGGTTGATTTGGAGGAGTTGTTGGCGGACCAGAAAACACGGCTGGCCTACGACTGATTCGAACTAGTCCATCCGCAACACTTGCCGCGCCCGCACTTTCATTTTGTAGCCGAGGCTTTGGCGCCACTGCAACAGCTTCAGCAGCTCGGGAATCGCCTCGCGGGCGGCGGCATATCCGCGCGCGCGGCAGGCCTCGCCGGCGCCAAAATCGGCCCAGTGAAATTCCGTCACCTCGGGGCGGATCACAAAATCGGCCCGCTCGCATACGATCTGGTTCAACCGTTGGCGGGCAATCGTATTGCTGCGCAGGATCATGTCCAGGCCGGTGGAAAAACTCGTCTCCTCAAAGGCCGGGATGTCGATGGCGATCACCAGGTCTGCGCCCATCTCTTCGCAGGCATCTACCGGCACGCGGAAGGGCCCGCCGCCGTCGCATATCATTTTTCCATTGCGCTCGATCGGCGGGAAAACCGACGGTATGGCGCTGCTGGCATACACCCCATCGACCAGCGAACCTTCGGTGTAGATTTCTTTTTCACCCGAGACCAGGTCCAGGGCCACGGCCGCAAAGGGAATCCGCAGGTCCTGAAAAAATATGGGCCCAAAGAGATCGGACAGCGGCTCGCGCAACTTGCTTTCATCCTGCATGGAAGACTGGGTCACGGTTTTGACGGCGATCATCTTGCGCTGCATGTAGTCAAATACGCCGGCCAGTCGGCTCTGCGGGTCCCGTTCTTCGGACTCGTCCCGGGGCACGAACGGCGCCCAATAGGAGGCAAAGTCTTCGTTGCCCACATAGGCGCTGAGTCGCGACCACACTGTCGCCGGTACAGGGTCTTGCGCGTACAGTGCCCCGACGATGGCGCCCATGCTGGTGCCGGCCACCAGGTCTGGCCGGATGCCCGCTTCCTCGAGAGCCTCAAGAACTCCCGCATGGGCCAAGCCTCGTGCTCCGCCACTGCCGAGAGCCAATCCGATTTTCAAGCCGCTGGACATCAAATTGCCGCCTTAAAAGAGTGGGAACCGCTGCCTGCCGTCTAGCATAGCAAACGGGGCCCGGAGGACCAACGAGTCTTTGACTCCCGCCCAGACTCGGGTTAGGGTTTTGCCGTCCGAAAAAAGAAAGCCCCTTTCCCGGGATGTGCCACCGAACATGACGAACAAGCCTGAACGCCCCGCGACTCCGTTTCTCATGGAGAGATTGCTGCGCGAATCCTTGCGCACCGAAAAGGCTCTGGAGATCGCCTCAGAGGAAGAATTCATCGCCGCGGTTGACGAAACTGCGCTGATCGCCCAACGCAAAAAATCCCTGGCGGAAGATCCCCGGGAAATGGCCCAGGAATGGGCCTACCAAGCCTACGAGAGCAGTGAAAGTGAAGAGGCCCTGGGTTTTGTCGACAAAGCTCTGGCCCTGGATCCGGCCTGCGTCGACGCCTTGACGGTGCAGGCTTTTCTTTCAAGCGAAGACGCTGGTGCTCTGGTTGATTCCCTGGAGCAGACCCTGAGTGTGGCCGAAAATGCCCTGGGCGAAGAGTTTTTCGCCGAATACATGGGCGACTTCTGGCCCATGGTCGAGGCGCGCCCCTACATGCGAACCGTCAAACAATTGGCCGAAGTGCTGTGGACCGTAGGCCGCCGCTTCGATGCGATCACCCACTATGAACACCTGATCGATCTGGATCCCCAGGACCACATGGGCAACGCTTCGCTGCTGTTGGGCTATTACCTGAGCATGGGTGAGATTCAGCGTTCCTGGGATCTGCTGGAAGATTTTGACGATGAGAAAAACACCGTCTGCGCCTGGGCCTGGGTCTTGATTTTCCTGGTCACCGGCGACGAAGAGGGCGCCGTTGACGGACTCAAGCATGCCCTGGAGTTGAATCCCTACGTGGCCCAATTGCTGATCGGCCTGGATGAGGAGCCCACCGAAGAAGTGCCGCCGTTTTTCACCGCCGGCAGTTCCGAAGAAGCCCACTACACGGTGCAGGTTATTGGCGAAGCCTGGCAGCGCGCCGGCGAGGCGCAGTGGTGGTTGTACAACGTCTTGGTGGATCTGGGACTGGTCGAAGTTGAGGATGAAGATGAAGGCCTGACGCCTAATTGAGGCCGGTTTGACCGGACATCAGGCTCCGAACCCGTGGTTCGGGGCCTTTTTTTGTCTTATTTGACCAGTTTTTGTATGATAAAATGATGTGAAGCGGATTGCTCGCACGGTTCTGTGTTTCCCTCTGTGTTTCTCGGAAGGTCGTTCATGCTTGCCCACAAATGGCGGATCCTGTTTGCCCTGTTGTTTTTGTCCTCCGTACTGGCTGTCGGCCGGGATTCTGGTAGAAACGAAACAGGCTTGGTTTCTCATCGGCTGCAACAAGTGGTGGCCGCCGCTCCGAGCGGTACCGTCCACAAAGTCTGGGTGCATTTCGAGGACCGAAGCCTGTCCGGCGGCGATCGGGAAACGGCGTTGGATCAAGCCGAAGCAGAGTTGACCCCGCGGGCCGCCCAGCGGCGGTCCAAGATGCACGTACCGGGCGCGCGTCTGGTGGATATGCGAGACTTGCCCTTGGATCCCGCCGCGCTGACGGCCTGCACGGCCACCGGCGCGCAATTGCACCAGCAGAGCCGGTGGTTGAACGCAGCGAGTTACCGGGCCACCGCTGAACAGATTGCAAAACTGAGTCATCTTTCCACGGTCGCGCG
>JADGEP010000199.1:6841-7092 GCA_016744275.1 Candidatus Krumholzibacteriia bacterium
GGTTGACCTGGTCGCGGTCATGAAGCGCACTGCGTTGCCCACGCCTGTGCAACAACCTGAATCCCTGGGCCGCCATCGGACCGCTGAAATTGGCAAGACTACAGCCATCGATTACGGCGCCAATCTGGACGCCATGGTGCAGGCCAATGTGACTGCCGCCCACGATATGGGGCTCACCGGACAAGGCGTGCTGGTGGGCATGTTGGACACGGGATTTCGCACCACCCACGAAGCCTTGGCCCACATTCCGG
>JADGEP010000019.1 GCA_016744275.1 Candidatus Krumholzibacteriia bacterium
GCCTCAGCCATGCGATCCCAGGAATACTTTTCTTTCTCACCGGCCACCGCCGCGCCAAAGGCCTCGGCCCGGTCTTCTTCAAAAAACCGGACGATCGCCGCGGCCAGCGCCTTGCCATCTTCGGGCGGTACGATGAATCCGGTTTCGCCATCACGCACCACCTCTGGTAATCCACCCACATCGGTGGTCACTACGGGCAGATCGTAGTTGTAGGCGATCTGAATGATGCCGCTTTGGGTCGCCGAAACGTAGGGCAATACCGCCAGGTCCGCCGCCAGAAAGTAGTCTTCGACGGTGTCGTCAGGCACAAAACCATCCACCAGGCGGATGACAGCCTCGCCACCGGAGGCTGCGATGCGATCCAGATAAGACTGCCTCTCACCGTAGATATCACCGACGATCAGCACCTGTACCCCGGATCCAAATTTTTCCTGCAGGGGACCAGCGGCATCGATCAAATGCATCACGCCTTTGTAGGGCTTGATGAAACCAAAAAACAGAACCAGGCGCGCCTCGGCGTCCAGCCCCAGCGCGCCGCGGGCGGCCGCGCGAGTTTTGCGCTCGCGCCCCGGTTGACCAAAATCATAAACCGGGTGCGGCGTCGTGATGACGCAGTCCGGATCAGTGGCCGGCAGAACCTGAAAAAGGTCGCGCCGCACCTGGTCGCTTTGGGCGATATATCCGTGCCCTTGTTTCAGAGCCAGACGAGTGAGAAAAAGGCCCAGGGGATATTTCTCATGGGGAATCACGTTGTCCAGCAGGTAGACCACCTGAATGTTCGTGTGCCGACGCAGCAGCCAGGTCACTGCGAAAAAGCCGGGAGCAAAAAATGGGATCCAATATTTGATGATGACCGCGCTCGGATTTTCATCGCGCAGGTCCTGGTAAGTGCGCCACCAGCTCCACGGCGACCAGGGCACAAATCGGGGCGAATGGGGATGGGCCAACCAGGATGCGGTTTCGCCTTCCTGTTCGGTGCCCGGGAAGAGAATCTTGGGATATTGCCGTTTGAATGCGGCCCAAAAAACGTCATGCCCACGGTTGGTCAGGACCCTCGCCAGCATGGCGTAGTAAGTGACGATGCCGCCGCGAAACGGCGGGGCCGGCCCCAGGAAGCTCAGCTTCACGACGTTTCCGCGGAACCGAACAACTCGTCCACAGCCGCCTGGACCGTCGCCGGATCCAGGGTTTCCAGGCAGAAGTTCTCTTGGCGACACCGAGGCTGAAAGAAACACTCACAGGTCTGTTCCGGACTAAGGATTCGCCCGCGACCGTACATTTCAAATTCATTGGCGTTAAAAATGTTGTTGAACAGGACCAGCTTCTTGCCCAACGCCAGAGCGATGTGCATGCCCATGGTCACGGCCGTGACCACCAGGTCGCAACGGTCCATCAAACCGATGAAAGTTTGCAAAGGGAAATGCCCCGGATAACAAGCCCCGGTGGTTGCAGCCAGGCGTTGATTTTTTTCGTCCTCGTCCGGCCCGCCCAAAAGCACCACGGCATAGCCGGCGGCCTGCAACGATGTCGCCAGTTCAGCCCACAGGTTTTCGGGCCATAGACGGCTCGTCCAACGGCCGCCGCATCCGGTATTCAAGCCCACAGCGGCCTTGCCCTGGGGCAGGTCAAATTCCGGCGTATTTCGCGGGCGATCCAGGACATACTCTTGACCCGTGAAGACAAAACCACAGATCTCAAAAATTTCAGCCGGGTAACTTTTGGCGCATGCCTGATTCACATCATCAAACAACCCGGTGAAGAATTTCTCTCGAGCCGCGGTTGCCATCGCCGCGGTCACACCTTCGGTAACGGGGCGGCATATGCCATCATCGTCCAGGGTAAAACCCCAGGTTGTGGGCGCCGCAACTTCACGCGCCAGAGCGCAGGCCTGCCGGTCCTTGTCCAGGTTGATGACCAGGTCAAATTGCGTCTGTCGCAACCAGACCAACGTCTCGGTATTGAGCGGCACCACATCATCCACCACTGAGGGCACCAGTGCCGGGAAATCGGTCACCCAGGTGAGCAGGTGATCCGGATATTTTTCGCGCAACGGTTCCAACAGTGGAGTGGTTCGGATCACATCACCGGCCGCCCCCAGCTTGATCAGCAGGATGCGGCCCTGGCGTTCGCGAAAATCCGGGCACCCATCACAGTGCACGCCGCGTTTCTTGTGCGGTTGGCAGGGCACGTGGCCGCGGAAGTGGAAACAGTCGGGGCGAAAAAGCACAGGCTCGTCCTTCGGATTCGTGATCAACGTCTGTCGCGGATGCGGTTGGCGATGTTTTGCAACGCTTCACGGGCCTGCACATCCAGGCCACTGGGCAATCCATTTTCCAAGGCCATGGTGTAGGCGCCTTCAGCTTGGGGCAGATTGTCCATCTTCAGGAACAGACGCCCCATGTGGAAATAGATGACACCCTCGGCATCCTTGTTTCGATTCAATTGCAGGGCATTGGTGAAGGCGTCCAGGGATTCGAAGTTCCGACCGAGTTGATCCAAAGCTTGCCCCTGCAGCATCATCAAGCGGCTGCGGGAGTGGGAATTCAGATCGAGGTCGCCGTTGAGCAATTTCTCGGTCACATCCAGAGCTTTCTGGGATTCTTCAGCAATGAGCAGGCTCTCGGCCTCCTGCACTCCCAGGCGCACAGGCACCGGCAGCGGCGCGCGCAACTTGAGCAACTCCTGGCGCATGCTCTCTGCGATGGTGCGCATGTTTTCCGGCAAGTCACCGTCAAGCGCGTCATCAACCAGGCCCGTGGCACGATCAAAATACTGGCGATCACGCAGGAAGCCCGCCAGTAAAACCTTGGCCACTCCATCTTCCGGATCTTCCACCAGGGCGTCACGGCACTCGGCCTCGGCGGCCAGGCGCTGGCCGGCACTGAACTTGTCCAGGGCCCGATTGACGTGGTAGCTATAGGATGCATGAACCTGGTCGCGGGGCGGTCCCATCAACGAGACCACAAAAGCGCCTTTGGCGTTGCGATTGGTGATCACGATGCTCACCTCTTCACCCACTCCCCAGGGAATGGTCACGTCGTGGTGGCGCTGGTCATTCTGCTGGTAGAGCAGTGAGCCGTCCTTGGAGCGCCGGACGTGCAAGTCGCAGTTCTGATCACCGCCATCGACCACCAGTTTCCAATTGCGGACCTGGATCTGCTCGTAGCTGACATGCAGCTGGAACGATTCCCGGGGCGTGAGAGTAAAACTGTCCGAGGACCAGGTCTCGTAGATACCGTTGGCCCCCAGGGCGGTTCCGGCCATCAAGAGAGCCCCAAACACCAAACAACAGGCGAACCCGGTCTGGAACTTGCACAATACACCGCTTGCGGGTTTAATCATGACCGTGGCAGTGGTGCCCATGGCAATCCTTTCATCATGCAACATCTGGCAACGTGCTTGTTGCTCGTCTGCGTGCAATTTACCGGAAGTTTCGCGCCAACTCAAGCAAAGCCAACGCAATTCGTAGCAACTGTTGTCTGGCAGGTATCGGCGCAAAACTCGGAAGCTTGGCAAAAATTCCCTGGAGGGAACGATGATTTCGACAAAAATGGCCCCCGTTCGCCTGCCCTTGTTGGCTATTGCATTGGCGATGGTCTGGGCCGCCCTGCCCGTCCAAGCCCAATCGATGGATGCAAATCCGGTGGATCTGAAGTTCGAGGTCATCAACGCCACCACCGGCGCACCGACTTCGGTCGAACGCATGACCATCGAATACGTGCGCACCCGGCGCAATGGCATCCTGGATTTTGAACCCAGCGGCTCCAGTTTTGTGGCCCCGGGCGTGCCGATCAAGGACGTCGGCAAGTACATTGTGGCGGTGTGGCACCAGGGCGTGCCCTATTGGTGGAGCCTGCGCGGCCGGCAATTGATGGACCAAACCACCACCCTGCATGTTTTTGACACTACCGACAAGCTTGATGACGTGTCCATTGCGGGGCTGAATCTGGTGGTCAAGCGGCAGGAAACGCTCCTGTACTTGGAATACATGCTGCAAGTCGACAATACGGCCACTCCCCAGAAGACGGTTTTTGACCGCACGGCCACCTTCGAAATGAATTTTCCGGCGGGTGCGAGCAATATCGAAGCAACCTACCGCCGTGGACCCGACCCCACGCCATTTGAGGCCGAAACCCGGGGCAGCAGCCAACTGAGCCTGGCGGTGCCGCTGACTCCCGGACTGAATCATCTGCGGATCGCCGCGGTTATTCCTTGGCGCGAAGGCATGGAAATACCCCTGGGTGGCAACCTTGATATTGTCGACTGGAGTGCCCTGGTTTCCCCCGAATGGCTGGAAGTGAAGGCCATGGAGCTGGAAAGCGCCTCCGGGGCCGATTTGCCGGGAATTGCCCGCTATTCGGGCCCATCCTTGGCGGCCGGGCGCGATTTCCCGCTGCGACTGCACTCTGGTGAAGTGGAAGCCGGACCGGCTGAGGACCTGTTCACCCAGGATTCTCCCGCGGCGGCCGATGCAGCAAAAGCCGACAATTCCGGTGAAGAAAAAGGCGGCGGCTTGCCCCTGCCCTTTATGTTTGGCGGGGTTTTTATTATCATCTTGGTCGTCGCCGCTGTTTTGAAGCGGAAATAAATGCATTGGTGCGGAGTGCCGGCCTTCGGCCCCGCCTTGAAGGAGGACCCATGTCCGGGATTATCGATCTGACCCTTGGCCACAGCCCTGACCCTGACGACGCTTTTATGTTCTACGCCCTGGCCAAGGCCAAGATGGACACCGGCCCCTACCGCTTCACCCACGTCATGGAAGACATCCAGACGTTGAACGAACGGGCCACCCGCGGTGAGCTGGACATCACGGCCATCAGCATCCACGCCTACGCCTACGTGCTGGACAAATACGCCCTGCTGCCCGCCGGCGCGAGCATGGGCTTCGGCTACGGCCCGATGGTTGTTGCCAAAGAAGCCATTGCCCCGGCCGACCTCAAGGGCACGACCATTGCCATTCCTGGCAAGATGACCTCGGCCTACCTGGAACTGCAGTTGGCCATCGGCCAGTTCGAAGCGGTGCACGTGCCTTTCGACGAGATCATCCCGCGGGTCGTCAGTGGCGAATTCCCCGCCGGCCTGATCATTCACGAAGGCCAGCTCACTTATGAAGAGGCCGGCTTGAAGGAATGCATCAACCTGGGCAAGTGGTGGTGGGAAACAACCGGTCGCACCGACTGGCCCCTGCCGTTGGGCGGCAACGCCATCCACAAGAAGCATGGCGACAAGATGAAGGACATCTCGGACATCCTGACGGCCAGCATCAACTACAGCCTGAACAACCGCAAGGAAGCCCTGGACTACGCTCTGGGCTGGGCCCGCGACATGGGCATGGAATTGGCGGACGAATTTGTGGGCATGTACGTCAATGACTGGACCCTTGACTACGGCATCCGCGGCAAAGACTCGATCACCGAGTTGCTGGCCCGCGGCCACAAGGCTGGATTGATCCCGGCAGTGGAGCAGTTGGAGTTCGTGGACGGTTGAGATGAAACGGCAACAACCGGGCTTTTGGCCGCTTTACCCCTTCGTGGTGGCGGCCCTGCCTGTTGTTCATTTTTATCTCGGCAACTTTCGCATGCTGGAACCGGGCGATGGCGCTCGAATTCTGGTGGCTTATCTTGGCCTGACAGCCCTGGCCTTGGCCCTGGGCCGGATGGTTTGGGGCCAAACACATCGAGCAGCATTGGTGGTCACACCGGTGCTGCTTGTTTTTTTCAAGGGCGACGCTTTGGGCCCGGCAGCCTGCCTGGCCTTGCTGGCTGCAGCGATATTTGCGGGGTTCTGGCTCAAGCGCAAAACCATTTCGGCACGCGCCATCACCTTGCCACTCAACATGGCGGCCTTGGTATTCCTGGCTCTGCCTCTGGCTCGAATCGGCTGGGCCGAGATCAGGAATTCGGCCCCGGTGGCCCTTCGACATCCTGCTGAAGAGGCCCCGCAGTTGCACTGGAACACTGACCAGGGTCCGCCCCCGGATGTTTATTATTTGCTGATCGATGGCCTGGGACAACCGGAACAACTGGCCCGCGAATATCCGCTGACAGATCAAGTTTTGCGGCAGGCCCTCTCCCGGCGCGGATTTCAGGTGCTGGAACGCAGCCGCAGCAGCTATGGCCAAACGGCGCTTTCGGTGGCTTCGACTCTCAACCTCGATCACTTGCAGAACCTGCTCCAGATTCCCGATCCGAGCAACAGTGACCGGCGCATCCTCGGTACAATGATCGGCAACAGTCTGGCTGTTTCAGCACTGCGCCAGGTCGGCTACCAGGTGGCGAGTTTTCCGTCCGGGTACCCCATCACCCGGCTGAAGGCTCCTGATCACCGGTGGCAACCGAAGCTGAATCCCTCCTTCGTGGAATATTATGTGCTCGATGACGGGTTGCTGCCCCTGCTGCTAAAGGGACTGGGTCGTGGCCCGTCCGGCCTTTCGCACGCTCTGCGCCGGCACCGCCTGGAATTCATCTGGGACCAATTGCCCGCCGCCCGCGCTGGCCTGGACGATTCCCAGCCCTTGTTTGTTTTTGCCCACATCCTGGCGCCGCACCCGCCCTTCGTATTTGACCGGTCGGGCAAGCCCACAAACCCACCGGTGAAATTCGGCTTCGCCGATGGCAGCCACTGGCGAGATGCCCACGGTGCCGATGCGCAGCAATACAAGGCGCAGTACAGCGATCAATTCGCCTATGTGATGCGCCGGCTTGGTGAAGCCGTGGATGGAATCCTGGCCCACTCGCCGCGACCGCCGGTGATCATCATTCAGGGTGATCACGGACCCGGCGCTGCCTTGGACTGGGAAAACGCCGCGACTTCGGACCACCAGGAACGTTTTGGGATCTTCAACGCGTGGCTCCTGCCCCCGGACATAGCCGCTTCTCTGGCGGAGGACGAAACCGCGGTCAATACTTTCGGCATACTGTTTGAAAGAGTCTTTGCAGCGGAATGGGAATCCCGGCCCAGCCGCCAGTGGTTCTCAACCAGCAGTCAGCCCTACGAATTTTCAGCGGTTGGGCCCTAACCAGACCCGGCAGCAGCGATAACGCTACTTCTCAAGCAGAGCCACCAACTTGGGCAGAAAAAAGATGATCGCCAGGATGACTGCCAACGGTAGCAACCACGTCGAGAGCGACCGCTTGCGATGGCGGTGGGATATCAGTGGTTGGCGGCTGCGGGGACGCGATTCGTCAGCCAAATGGGGCCTCCTGACAGATTCATGGATTTCGTTTCTCTCAAACTGAAGATACAGCATGGACACCATCGGCGGAGCATTGTTTTTGGTTGCCGAAAAATCGCCGCTCCGGGAAGGCAGTTGATGACATATTCGTGAATTAATTTCGCCCTCATTGATATTGCTTTTTCGGATCAAATCCGCAAAATCCCAGGCCTGGGGCTGACCTCCGCCGCGAGCCCAAGTCAACGCTCACTTACTCACGAACGCGGCAACTTCCCCTCTAACAATGACATGTTGCCGCTCCATATATATCTCCTAGTATTTTGCTATGTTTATGCAACCGCAGCAACTTAGCCTCTTTTTATTGTGGACCAATTTGGTTGTTATTATTTCTGCATATCCTGTTAATTATTTATCTTGATCAACTCAATTGCCCCTGATTATGGTTCTCTCGGTTGGTAAATAAACGTTTACTTTAAGCGAGAGGTGACCCAATGTGGCGTCGCACCCTGACCGGGATTGCAATGACTCTCTTGCTGGCAATGCCAGCGTTGGCCGGTAACGGCTACACCGATTCGATGGACCTGCCTGATGGACTGACTTATGTCGGTTCCGAAACCTGCACGGATTGCCACGACGACGTGGCCGAGTTCTACGCCAACAGTCCCCACTCCGCTGAACTGGACCTATTGGTCCCCGGCACCGCCGTGGGCAGCTGCGAAGCTTGCCATGGCCCGGGCAGCGGTCATGTGGATGCTGATGGCGAAGGCCAGATCATCGGCCTGGAGCAGATGGCTGCTTTAGATGATCACCAACGGGTCGCCATGTGCACCCAATGCCACACCGCGGCAGCCAGTCATTGGACCGGCGGCCCCCACGATGGCACCGACATCTCCTGCAACGATTGCCACGCTGACCAGGCCCACTTCGGTGGCCAGGCTTTGCCTGCAGCCCAGTTCCGCAACCCCAGCGAGTTCTGCCTGCAGTGCCACACCAGCGAAACCAGCGACTTCCGCATGCCTTTCCGCCACCGGGTTCTGGAAAACCAGATTTCCTGCAACGACTGCCACGATCCCCACGCCGATTTTGCTGCCGACAGCATGAACGGCCTGAACGATAAGTGCCTCGGTTGTCACCAGGAATTGTCCGGCCCCTTTGTCTTTGAGCATGACGGCGTCAGCGGCGAAGACTGCACCGCCTGTCACAAGCCTCACGGTTCCAACCACGACAAAATGCTCATCACCGAAGGCAACAGCCTTTGCATGCAGTGCCATTTCGACGCCGAATTCAACAGCGACGACAGCTGGACCGTGGGCACCACTGGTCACGCTGGATTCGCTTTGGGCAACGAAGGCCGTTGCATCGACTGTCACAATGAAATTCACGGCTCAAACGTCGCTCCGACGTTTCAGGACCAATAAGGGAGGATAGCGATGAAGACCGCATTTGAAACCAACTCGACATTCTGGGCAAAATCGCGCCTGGCTCCGTTGGCCCTGTTGGCCCTTCTGAGCCTCATGGCCGCCGTTTCGTGGGCTGGCGACATGCCTGCCGAAGCGCAACGCATCTGGGCCCCCACGGGTGACCAGATCGGCACCGAGAACAACGTCACTGTCTCCTTCACCAGCATGGACGCCTACGGCGATCTGGCCAAAACCGGTGAAGACTGGCAACTGCAGGAAGACCAGTTCGGCAGCGAACTGTTCCAATGGCAGAACATTTTTGCCAGTGGTTACCAGATGGGGCTGCGTGGCGCCGCGACCACCGCGGGCGGCGAAGGCCTCAATGGTCACCTCGACGTGTGGGGCAAGCGGCCCGGACGTTTCTCCTACGAGCTGAGCCACCGCACCAACGATCTGTTCTCCGATCGCACCAGTGAAATGCGCGCAGCAACCTTCGGCCTGCCCCCGGCCCCGCCGGCTCTGGCTGAAACGCCGACCCTGGAATGGAAACGCACCGACGCTTCCGTCTCGTACCGTTTCAATTCCTCAGTGGCCCTTTCGGGTGGCCTGCGCTCGATGTGCCGTGACGGCGCCAAAGGCAGCTTGCTGAGGGGCGCTACCGGCGCCGCCGTGCCTGGCATCAAGGGCTTCGACAGCAATGCCAGCCGCGAAGCCTGGCTGGGACTGGCCTACGCCGCCAAGAACGTGGACGTCAACCTCAAGGGCGCCTTCCGCACCCAGGATGGCGACCGCTCGGTCGGCACCGACCACGCCTATGCTGACGATCGCACCTCCTGGCGCACCACTCTGGGTGTGAACTGGAATGCGACTCCGCGCACCCGCGTGATGGGCTTTGGCTCCATGGCCAAACTGGAAAACAAAGGCACCGAGACCTGGCAGACCAACGCCTTGACGCCGACTGGCGAAACCACCGCCAAGGGTGGCCAACTGGCCCTCATCCAACGGGTGGGCAAGGATATGGTCGTGCGCGCGGCCGCCAACTTCCAGAGCACCAATACTGAAGCAGCCACCGCCATGGGCGCCACGACCCTGCAAACGGTCGACCGGGATCGCTCGCGGCAGGATTACCGCCTGAACCTGACTCACACCGGACTTGAGGCCACCCGCCTCGAGCTCGGCTACCGCCTGCAAAGCAGCAAGCGCGAACAGGTATTGGGCAACGGTGGCACGTTCACGACCGACCAGGACAAGACCCGCAACGTGATGACCTTCAAGGGTCGCCACCGTTTCAATCGGTCGGTCATGCTCAAGGTTCAGGCCGGTTGGTCCAGCCTCGAGCGCGAGCAGACCCGCGACTGGGACGACGCCTCTCTCCACTACTGGATGGATGACTACAAACGCGACCAGATCGATTGGAAAGTCGGCCTGCAGACCCGCCCTCACCGCCAGGTGCGGCTGGACCTGGGCCATCAGGCCATCGATCGCACTTTTGAAAACCAAATCACCAGTGGCGTGGAAACGACCTTCAAAGCCAACCGCGGCTTTGCCAACCTGAACTGGAACCCGCGCGACTGGCTGACAGTCTACGGTCTGGTTTCGGTGGGCGTGGAAACCTACGAGATGGGCGACGCCGTCGCACCGGACGCCGGCATGGGCACCGTCAACTACGATGGCACCACCTGGCGCTACGTGCCCGGTGTGGTGGCTCAGCTCACTTCGACCATCCAGGCCGAAGCCATGTATGAAGGCATCCGTTTTGAAGACACTGCCGACACCGACGGTGACCTGGGCGTGCTGAATTCCGACCAGGATCGCACGCTGTTCCGTCTGAGCTGGCAAGCAGCCGAGAAGTACTCCGTGGCTGCGACTTATCGCCGTCACGAATTCGCCGAGCAACGCTGGGACAACTACATCCACGACCTGTACGGGTTGTCGGTTTCGGGGAGGTTCTAGCGTCATGAGTGCCGCCCCGAAGGTCACCAACCGCAAAGCCCTGATCCTGAGCGAGGCGACGCATCTGTTCGCCGCCAACGGGTTCAATGGCACTCCGGTGCGGATCATCGCCCGGCAATGCGGCGTGACCGAAGCGGCCATCTATCGGCACTACGACAGCAAAGAACATCTCTACGAAGAAGTGATCAGGAACAAGGCGGCCCAGCATGACATCGACGGGCAACTGGCGGCCCAGGGCCAAGATGCCGGTGTCGAAGAAATGCTGACCCAGGTCGCTGAGTACATCCTGTCCTTCGCCAAGACCGATCCGGAATTGCTGCAATTGATGGCCAACAGCACGCGGGGCAACGACCCCGCGGCGGCCGTCCTTTTTCAGGAAGTCCGGTTGCCTTTCATCCGCTTTATCCAGGCGGAACTGACCCGGCGTATCGACGCCGGTCAGGTTCGCCCTGTCGACCCCTTCATCACGGCCCGCTGTTTTGTGGGCATGGTGATGGATTGCGCCATGAGCATCGGCGTGTGGCAAATGCTGAATGAAACCACCATCAAATCGCGGGACGTGATCTGCAACAACATGCCGATCTTTGCCCGCGGTCTCGAAATGCGGCCCGTCTCATGACGAGCCCAAACCGGGAGTTGACCATGAAGAGAGCTTACCTATTGGCCGTCTTGACCGTATTGGCGCTTTTTGCGCTGACCGGTTGCGACAACGCCACCGAAAACATCGTCGATGGTCCTGGCAGTGGCGTGCCGACTACGGACAAGACCTGCTTGGGATGCCATTCCAGCCAGGACGAATTGCTCGCTGCCCTGGGTAAGGACGGTGACGCCGAAAAAGCCAAATTCTTTGTCTACGACAAATCCGATGGCTGAGGCGGCGACGTACCCGCGCTGGAAGCGTGGGAAAAAGTGATCATCACCGGTAGCAACGGCGACCGTTTCCTGAACAGCACCCATGGCCAGATGTCTTGCCAGACCTGCCACGGTGGCGCAGCGGATTTCACCTTCGAGACTATGGACCAGGCCCATCTGGGTATGGTTCACGATCCGAGTGCATTCGACGCGCAGGGCGCCATCCCGGCTTGCCAGGGTTGCCATCAGTCCGAAGTCGACGCCACCAGAAACAGCCTGCACACAAATTTGTGGGGCGAAAAAGCAGCCATCGAGCAGCGCGGTCAGTGCACATTCGAAGGTTCGGGCTACGAAGAACCCTTCGAGGCCAAGTGCGGCGGTTGCCACACGACCTGTGGTCAGTGTCACGTCAGCCGTCCGGCCAGTGTTGGCGGCGGATTCCCGAAAATCGGTTCCTACTACTCGCATCGTTTCCGGGCCACGCCCGACATGAACGAGCAGTGCACCGCCTGCCACGGCAGCCGCGTTGGCACCGACTACAAGGGTGAGCTTGAGGGCAACGACCCGGACATCCATCGCCAAAAGGGTTACAAGTGCGAACTGTGCCACACCAAGGAAGAGATCCACGGTGATGGCCAGTACACCGGCGACCACTACGAGCACCGCTATGAAGTGGCCTCCATGCCCCGCTGCGAGACTTGTCACGATCCGGCGACGCCCGAGATGGACAACAACTATCACAGCATGCACGTGGGGAATGTCGATGGCAACAACCTGCAGTGCCAGGCCTGCCACTCGCAGTCCTATAAGAATTGCACGAATTGTCACAACCTGGTGCCTGATGCCAAGGCAGACGGTCACGACAAATTCGACATCAACCCGTCGACCGTGCAGTTCAAGATTGCCAAGAATCCCAGTCCTCACCGTGCCGAGTACGACTACGTCGTGGTTCGCCACACGCCGGTTGACCCCGACACCTACGCCGACTGGGGCCTGACTCTGCCCGGATACCTGGACCGGAGTACCTGGCAATACACCTCGCCGCACAACATCCTGCGGCGCACCGAACGCACTCCCGATACGGGTTCCTGTGGCGCGGCCTGCCATGCCACGCCTGACGGACCCGGAGGTTTCTACCTCAGGGAAGCAGATCTGTACGAAGCAGATGGCACCACGCGACTGCCGGACTACGACGCCAACATTGGCATCGTGATTCCGCCGCGTATGAAGTAGTTGGATTGAATACGCCCGGCCGGGTTGGTCCCGGCCGGGAAATTACGGGGCCGCATTTTCACCCTGCGGTCCCAAACAATCGGGTTTCACGACCCGGAATCAGGAGTAGATACCATGCTGAAACGCTGGACTTGGCTCGCACTCGTTCTCGTTGCCCTGATCGCCTTCGTCGGTTGTTCCGACGATGATGACAACCCCATCACCCCATCGACCGGCGACACTCCCTTTGAGGCCATGGTCAAAGCTGGAGCCGCCTACGTGAACGATTCCGCGGACTGCCCTGGTGTGCTTTCGGCCACGGCCCTGAGCGACAACCTGGGCGACTACACTGTCATTGACATCCGGGCCGAAGCCGCCTACCTGGCTGGTCATATCCCGGGCGCCTACCTGTCCTCCCTGGGCACGGTCCTGAGTGATCTGGGCACCGTCATCCCTACCGACAAGCCCTTCGTGATCGCCTGTTATTCGGGCCAGAGCGCTGGCCATGTCAAAATTGCCATGGAACTGATGGGTTACGAAGATACCCAGTCCCTGCTGTTCGGCATGTCCTCCTGGACCACCGTGCCGGGCAACTCCTGGAATGGCGACGGCAAAACTGCCGACAACCTGACCAATCCCGAGACGACCAACAACAACGCCAGCCTGACCGACCACGCCTACCCGACGTTGACCGGGGATGCGGCAACCATCGTGGCAACCCGCGTTGGCGCCATGCTGACCGGTGGCTTCAAGGGCGTTTACTACAACGACATCAAAGACAACCTGGACGAGTACTTCGTTGTCAATTACTTCGGCGAACCTGACTACTTGGGCCAAGGCACGTCCGGCGTTCCGGGTCACATCCCCGGCGCGTTCCAGTTCACCCCGTACGCCAGCTTGGGTATGGATGAGATGCTGATGAACCTGCCCACGGACAAGCAGATCGTGGTCTATTGCTGGACCGGTCAGCACAGCAGCCAGGTCACCGCGTACCTGAACATGCTGGGCTATGACGCTGTCAGCCTGCTCTTCGGTTCGAACAATCTGTTCCACAGCAGCTTGACGGGCCACAAGTGGACCCCGGCAAACTGTGCGGAACTGCCCGTGACGATCGGTTACGAGCCCACCGCCACCTTCCTGGCCATGGCTGAAGCCGGCGCCGACTACCTGAACGACAGCGCGGACTGCCCTGGCGTCCTGGCTGCCACGGCTCTGAATGACAACCTGAGCGATTATACGGTCATCGACATCCGCGCCCAGGGCGACTACGACGCTGGCCACATCCCCGGCGCCTATCACTCCAGCCTTGGCACCGTTCTGACCGACATTGGCACGACGATCCCCACGGACCTGCCGTTCGTGATCGCCTGCTACTCCGGCCAGAGCGCTGGCCACGTCAAGATTGCCATGGAAATGATGGGCTACGAGGACACGCAGTCCTTGCTGTTCGGCATGTGCTCCTGGAATGCCGCCACCAGCGGTTCCTGGAACGGCGACAATGGCAATGTCAACAATACCCTGACCAACCCTGAGACGGTCAACAACAACGCTGACATGACGAGCCACAGCTACCCCGTGCTGACCGGCGATGCCGCCAGCATCGTGGCGACCCGTGCTTCCGCCATGCTCGCTGCCGGTTTCAAAGCTACCAGCTACAACGCCATCAAAGACAACCTGGACGAGTACTTCGTGATCAACTACTTCGGCGAAGCCGATTATTCGGGCACCGGCATGTCCGGCGTTCCGGGTCACATCCCCGGTGCTTACCAGTTCACCCCCTACAGCAGCCTTGGTGTGGAAGACATGCTGCACAACCTGCCCACGGACAAGCAGATCGTGGTCTACTGCTGGACTGGCCAGCACAGCAGCCAGGTCACCGCGTACCTGAACATGCTGGGCTACGACGCCGTCAGCCTGGCCTTCGGTTCGAACAACCTGTTCCACGACGACCTGACTGCCCACAAGTGGTCGGCCGCCGCGATCCAGGACTTCCCCCTGGAAGCGACACCGGTGAACTAGTGAACTAGGCACAGCAATGAGTATCCGGATCTGATCCGAGGTATTTCAGAAGAGAGGGAGGGCCACTGGCTCTCCCTCTTTTTTTGTGGGAGCAACTGGCCAAACCGCCCTTTTCAGGACGACCGCTTTGTGGCACATTCACTCGAAGCAATGGCCACAGAGAACCCCACCCTGGAGAACGCCTCTATGCAGACCCGCACCGTTGCCGGAATCGGCATGTCCTTGTTGGCCGTTGGCCTGCTGGTCATTTTTTATCTGACATACGATCCCAACGAGGTCGCCAAGCCCGAGCCTGACTCTGCCGCCCCATCCGCAGATGCACCCGTCATGCCCGGAACTCCCGAAGAAGTGCAGGCCTTTCTCGAACAATACAATGCCACCTACAAGGCCCTCTGGGCCCGCGCCGAAGGCGCCAAATTCAATGCCGGCGCTGATATCACCCCAGCCCACACCCGCGCTGTCATCGCCACCGACCGGGCCCTGGGCAATTTTGTCGGCAGCACCGCAGTTATTGACAAACTGAAATTGTACCGCGACCGCATCGACCTGACGGAGGTCCAGGACCGCCAAATAGAAGCCGCCTGGCAAGAGGCCGCCCACTATCCGGCCACGCTGCCGGCGGTGGTCAATCGCCTGATCAGCACCGAGGCGGTTCTCAATGACTCCCTCTACGCCTACAACTTCAGATTGGCCCTGCCGGGTCAGGAACCGCGCACGGTCACGCCCAACGAAATCGCCGACCTGCTGGTTTCCAGCCGCGACCTGGCCGAACGCCAGGCCATCTGGGAAAGCAGCAAGGCCATTGGGCCCAAACTGAAAGACGGCCTGGTCGAGCTCCAGGATTTGCGCAACCAAACGGCCCGCGAAATGGGGTACAGTTCATTCTTCGGGCTTGAAGTGGCCGACTACGGCCTTAAAAGCGCCGAGATGATCGCCCTGATGGACGAACTGATCGCCGGAATCATGCCTCTGTACCAACAATTGCACTGCTGGGTGAAACACAAGTTGGCCGCTCGGTATGAAGTGCCGGTGCCCGAGCGCATCCCGGCCCATTGGTTGGGCAACCGTTGGGCACAGGAGTGGCCCGGTATTGTTGAAGGCGTGAACCTGGACGCGATGCTCACTGACGCCGACCCCAAGTGGCTCGTGGAGCAGGGCGAACGGTTCTATATGTCGCTGGGATTCGACCCTTTGCCGGCCAATTTCTGGTCCCGCAGTGACTTGTACGAACTGCCCTCCAATGCGACCCGCAGCAAGAATACCCACGCTTCGGCCTGGCACGTGGACCTGGACCAGGATGTGCGGGCCCTGATGAGCATCAAATCAGACTTCAGCTGGTTCCAGACAACCCACCACGAGTTGGGCCACATCTATTACTACCTGGCCTACAGCCGGGATGAAGTGCCTCCCATTCTGCGGCGCGGGGCCAACCGGGCTTTTCACGAAGGTGTGGGCTCGTTGATCGAACTGGCCGCCAGCCAGGTGCCCTATCTGCAACAGGTCGAATTGATGAGTGCCGACGATACGCCGGATGAGATTTCCTGGCTGTTGAATCAGGCTTTGACCGGTGGAGTTGTCTACCTGCCCTTTGCCTGTGGCACCATGACCCACTGGGAACACGACTTGTATGAGAATGACCTGCCGCGGCACCAGTACAATACCCGTTGGTGGCAATACGCGGCCCAATACCAGGGCATCGAACCGCCCACCACCCGCGATGAATCGTTTTGCGATCCGGCCACCAAGACCCACATCATCGACGATCCGGCGCAATACTACGACTACGCCCTGAGCACCGTGATGCTGCACCAGTTTCACCGCTACATTTCCCGGGATATCCTGAAACAGGATGTGCGGGCGGCCAACTATTACGGCAATAAATCCGTCGGCATGTATCTCGATTCGGTGCTGCGCCTGGGCGCGACCCGGGACTGGTCCCAGGTCATGCGCGAGGCCACCGGCGAAGAACTGTCAAGCGAGGCGATGCTGGAGTATTTTGCACCCTTGCAAGCGTGGCTTGAGGAGCAAAATGCAGGACGCGTAGTCGGGTTTTAGTTCAGAATCGCCTGCAACTCTTATCTGTAGTGAGCTTTGACTTCGCCCCAGGAGCTGCCAGCCACCGCTTTACCACTATTGGTGAGGTCCTGCTGACCTATCATCTGCCAGTAGCTCTTTGCCTCTCCGTTGACAACGGTGTCGCGACCAGTGACATAAAACTTGATCTGTCCCACGACCTTCAGGGTCGATGCACCCGGACGATCGAACAGGAACGTCACGTCATAAAGGGCATAGCGGGTGTTGGGGAAAGCGTCGTTGGGTTGAGTATCAGTCCAGATGGTCTGCTGCTCGAAAATGTCAAAGCTGATGCCCGAAATCGCCTGCACCAATGCTCCATCGGGATCAGTGACCGGTTGTCCCGAGAACATGCGGGAGGCAATGCGCATTTCATCGGCCCGATCCAGCGCCGGTCCCAAATCGGGAAATTCCTGGACGGTGCTGTTCTGAAGGATCATCGCGAAATCCGGGTGCAGCAGGTCCACGAAGGGGTGGTATTCCATCTCTTCATAGGTCGTGCGGAAATTTGCCAACAATTGGTTTTCCGAATCAGGAAACGGCAGGCTGACGGGAACGGGAACGGTTTCAATTTCTACGGGGTCATCCCCGTCGCAGCCCGCCAAAAATGGAAAAGAAAGAAGTGCCAACAGCGCCAACAGGCGCATGATCCCATACCTGTTCATATGCTTGTCCCCTTGTCGAATCAGTTCTGTTCGGTCACGGCAAAGCCCGCGCCATATTATATCACTTCTGCGGCCACATGGACCCCAATCGCACCGGCACAATCTCCTCGATGGTGATGTCCCGCGCCACGGCCATGCCCGTCCACAGGTACTTCGCCCCTTTCAAAGAGCGCACCAGCTTGACCCGTTTCTGAAATCTCTCCTGTTCCTGATCCGTGACTGGCCGCAGGGCCCCGGCGGTGCCCACCAGCCTGACGGCGGGCGGCCCCACAAAATCTCCTCGCCACAGGGACTTCAACCAGAATCCAACTCCGCCCTGCACGGCCATGATTTGCACCCGTTGGTCCGCCTCCAGATGCCGCGGCAGGTTGCTCGGATATTTCTCCAACCAATAGCCGCGTGGCTCCGCAGGGTGCAGGGAAAATGATCCGATGGGAGAAACATGTGGGCTACCGTCAGGCTTGACGGTAGCCACTGAAACATGGTTGGCCTGCTTGACAAGGCGCCGAATTTCCTGCCATTGCTGTGGACTGAACATGGCAATCTCCTCAACCTAGTGAGCGCACGAACTCCACCATCATCACCTGAATGTGTTCGCCCGTTTCATAGTCCAAAGTCGAACCATGAATGCTGTGCGGGATGCCGTAAATCACAAAAATCGCCAACATGGCCAATACGCACCACCACTTGCCCGTCGGCCTTCCAACCCCGGCGTTGCGCGTGCCCCACATGGCCACCAGCCACACCAGAGCGCCCACTGCCAGCTTGTTGTCGGTCCAGTCTCCCCCGAGGGGCCAACCGGTCCAATAGGCGTCGAAGGCGTATTTCTGCACCACCGGACCCAGGATCAAACCACCCAGCAATAAGAACAGGAAAGTGACCCGGGAAAACAGCCGGATACCCCCGCCGTTGGTCAACGCTTCGAATCCGCAGCCGGTTGAAAACAGCATGCCCAGGATCATGAAACTGACGTGGAAGACTAAGACGAGGTTGGGCACATCGCCTTTGAAACGGGCCACCGCCGCTTCATCGGCAGGCACGTGCACCGTTTGACCATCCTTAGAAAACTCGACGCTGTATTCCAACTTGCCAGCCATTTTCTGACGCGGCAAAGCAGCGGTGAGTTTGCCATTCTCATTCACCATCTCCAGGCGCTCGAACGGATGATCGGTCGGATAGCGCCGCCATACAACCGTGCCCGTAACGGTCGGATCACTGACATTCAACGTCACCGGCAGGTCCCCATTGATACTATGGGTGCGCAGCAACTCGCCCTTCAGGGGTACGCCAGCCACTTCGGTGTCAAAACGCACTTCGTATGTAGGGCCGGAAATCTTCTGCCACACCAGAAAGGCCGCCGTCAGAATGAAGGCCACAGTCCACAGGAGAATCACTCGTTTCACGCTCTACCTCACAGGGAAAAGGCCCGCGCCGAAACGCAGGCCGTCCTCGAATCAGCCCAAAACTAGGCGCCGTACTTTTTGATCGCTGCATCCAACCGCGGCAGCATCACGAAGATGAAACCGGCCACACCCAGAATCGCAATAGCCAACAAGACAAACATCATCGTGCCAGGTTCCAGGCCACTGATGAAGCCGGACATTTTATTACCGATGGCCGTGCTGAGGAACCAACCGCCCATCATCAGGCCCACCAGGCGTTTGGGAGCCAGCTTCGTCACCAGGGACAAGCCCATGGGTGACAGGCACAGCTCGCCAAAGGTGATGATCAGGTAATACATGACCAGCCAACTCATGCCGGTCTTGGCCGCGCCATCGCCACCAACTTTTGCCCCCACCGCCATGATCAGCACCGAGACGGTGGTGATGATCATGCCCAGGAAAATTTTTCGGGCGGTCGTGATGGGCTTGCCGTTTTTGG
>JADGEP010000001.1 GCA_016744275.1 Candidatus Krumholzibacteriia bacterium
CCAGTGCCCAACGAGACCACGCCACAGGCGCAACCTCAACAAGTACGAACCATCAACACGCAGACATGGGTCATGACAAGAATGCGGAAGTGTTCATAAGATTTTACGCCGCCAACCATCCGAAACCCGAACAGTCCAAGCAGGCAATACTGGTCCTCTAAAAATCGTGCTCAATCAAAGATGCAATATGAAGACAACCACACCGTACCAGAAAAACACAAACAAGACAAGATATGTTTTGTTTAGCTCAAAACAATCGGCTCAGGCCAGCCCAGCACCACCAGGCCGGCCCCAAAACCCTCACTTAACCAACACCATCCTCCTCGTCTCAAATTCCCTCCCAGCCTCCAACCGATAAAAATACGTACCAGAAGACAACGCCCGCCCCGAATCATCCCGCCCCTGCCAAATCCTCTCATGCCGACCCTGACCCAACACCTCACCACCAACCAAAGTCCTCACCAAATGCCCCGCAACATCAAACACCTGCAGCCTCACTGTCTCCTGCCGAGGCAACTCAAAAGCGATCGTCGTCTGCGGGTTGAACGGATTCGGCACCGCCCCTTGCAACGCAAAAACACCGGCGCCCCCTGCCCCAGGAACATCACTCGCATTAACAACCACCCCCGCCTCACTCTCATTCCCCGCAAAATCCACAGCCGTGATTTTATAGACGTATCCCCAGGGGTCGTTGACCGGATCCGTCCAGGCCGAGACCGCCACCTGGTGCACCAGATTTTCCGGCGAGGGCACAAACCCTTCCTGGGTGTCGCGGTAAATGCGGTAGTACTGGAAGTCCGGCTCTGTTGCGTCGTCCCAGTTCAGGTCCACGTGGCCCGGATGGTATCCGGCCAGGATGGAGGTGGGCACGCCGGGTTCGCGGTTGTCCACGGAATAACCGCTGTCTGGGGGCGACCTGAAAAACACGCCAGGAGTTGCCGTCAGGGCGATGACCTGGAAGGTGCTGAAATTTTGGCCACCGGCGATGGTGGAGTCAGCCACCGTCGGCACCACCACCGAATAGTTGTCCTGCACCAGCACCGGCGCCGAGGTGATGAAATCCCAGCCGCTGGTTTGCATGAGCTTGGCGTTTGCCTGCACTAGCGGACTCAGGCCAGAATATCCGGCAGCATCGCGGGCCTTACCAGCGCTGGCGGTCGAGGCGTCGAACTGGCGGTAAACGGCGTACTCTACGATTTGCATTTCGTCGTCTATAAAATCATGACCACTGCGCATCCACTGCAAACGCACTTCGCCACCCTGATCATCCGGCATGTCGGATATGGATTGGATGAAGGCGGAATCTGACAGCCATTCGAGTGACAGATTGTTGATCGCGGTTCCTTCAGGGTGCCAATCCAATTGGACACCCCAGCTGAAACGGGTGCCGAGCAGGTTGTTTTTTCTCCAACCCCCGTTAGGGGAAAAGCCGGCCGATTCCATAAATTCACTGGTCAGAAAGAAAGAACCAGAACCGCTTCCGGCATGCGTGAATCGGAAACGAACGATGGGGTTTTGGTCAAAATCCATCAGTAGCGACTGACCAATGTTGCCGACATCATTGACGTCACCCTGAAACGCCTGGGCAATCTCAAGCCCGGACGTTGCCGAAGATCCGGCCAAATCTGCGGTCAGGTAAATCAAATCACCATCAATACAAATGCCGTTGGCCACAGCACTGGTGCGATAAAAACCAATGGTGGAAATGTTTGTGGGGTCGGAAATGTCGTAGGCGTGGATTCCCAGGTAGTCAAAGGTGGAAAAAACGGTGTTGCCCATCACGGCCACATCATGGATCTCGGCATCGCCGGTGTAGTACAAGCCCAACCTGACGGGCGCGAGGGGATTGCTAACATCAACCACCTCAACCGTATCTTGAGTTCCCACGATAGCAACATCGCCCTCGACAGATACGCAGAAGGCCGGGCTGGCAGAAGAGTACAAGGCCACTTCAACCACATGCGTCGGGTCAGAAATGTTGAAGACCCGCATCCCGACGCTGCCATATGAGACGTAGGCATCGTTGCCAGACACTGCGACATCGGTGGCTTCACCCGCAGGCTTTCGTGAGGTCACCAGATAGGCGCCCACCTCTGATTCGATATCATAGACCTGGAGGCCATCGACCCCAGCGGCGAGGTAAAGGTAGTTGCCCTCGATGCACAAGTTTTCGGCATCGCCCTGCGTGATCACGCCCGCACGCACGACGGGAGAACCCGGCACCGAGACATCAAACACCTGCAGGCCATAGGTTCCACTGCACGCCAAAAAGGCCCAATTGCCAGACACAGCGACCGCGTTTGCCGCGCCGTTGGAAGAGGCCGTGCCCACCAACACGGGGTCAAAACGATCAGAGACATCCACCACTTTGAGCCCCGAAGTGCCGTCGGCAACAAAGGCATGGTTGCCGTCTACAAAAACACCGCTGGCCCGGCCCGAGGTCGCCACTTCGCCGGTCATTTCCGGGTCCATGAGATCGGCAACCTTGAGCACCTCCAGGCCCGATCCATAAACCGCCACAAAGATGTTTTCACCGACTGCGGCAACATCGTAGGCATGGCCAGCTGTATCGTGGGTGTACAAAATGGTGGGGTTGGTGGGCTCAGAAATATCGATGACCTGAACCCCGATCGTCTCGAGGGCCCAATAGAGTTTATCACCATTGATTTCCAGGCCGCGAGATGCGCCCGGTTCCGGTATCGTGAGCCAGTGAACCGGGTCATTGGGGTCAGAGATATCAAAAACCATCATCCCGTTGCCCTGATCCAGGACATAGGCCACGTCGCCGGCAACGACCACCCGAGAGGTGTAACCCGGAGTATCATATTTGCCAACTTGGCTGGGATTGCTGGGGTCAGAGATGTCGTAAACAATCAGACCCAAATCTCCACAGGCCACATAGGCAAGATGGCCACTGATGTGAGTTTGCCTGAACGCCGCTTCGGTATCGTGCAGGGAATGCAGCAAGACCGGCGCAATGGGATTTGAGATGTCGAAAAATTCCAGGTAGGCGCCTTCGCCCACAATGGCCAGATCGCCTTCGACGGCCAGACCCAGCGCCACGTTCGAGGTTGGTGAATTGCCCACGATGGTGGGGTTGGTGGGATCCGTCACATCGGCTACCTGAAAACCGCCGCCGTGATCAGCAATGTACGCGTAGTTGCCTTCGACCTGAACCTGATACGAATATCCGATGGTATTGGCGTTGCCCACAAGAATGGGGTTCGAGGCGTCGCTGACATCGACGACTTGCATGCCGGAATAGCCATCGGCCAGATAGAGGTAGTGCCCGTTTAAAAAGGCACTCCGGCAGACGCCGGGCGTATCCAGAGTAGCCAGGGTGGTTCTTTCGTAGGGAAACAATTTCAGCTGGCCCACGCTCGTATTCCAATCGGCGGTGGTCGCCCCAGCATCACGGTTGGTGGTGGTGCTGAAATCTTCGCTGATGCTGAATTGAGCCGTGGCCGGGCTCACAATCAAGGCCAACAATCCGATAATCAACCACGCCAAATGGGTATTCTTCTGCATTTACATGCCTTTCAGGGCTTCTGTTGCGCAAAACCAGCCGGAAATCGCTTGGGTCGTGGAGGGGTTGTTTGGCGGAAATTGTTTTCTCCCCCTTTTTATTGTTTTTTTGTTGTTTTTGCTGAAAACCAGGCGTCAAAACGGTTATCATGCAAAATAGGCCAAGCCATCGCTTTTGATGACCAGATCTGCTTGGCCAAAAATCTTTACCGGGGGAATGTTCATCATGTTGCACATATCGAAATCCATCAGCCTGAGCTGTTTATTCCTTTTGGCGCTCGCTATTCCAGCGGCTGCCCAAGACCAAGTTGGAATCTTCTGGGACACGGACCACTCCCAAACCACCCTCACCCTCGACTCCGCCCCAGGCAACGCCACCGGCTATGTCGTCATCACCGACCCATCGGTCGCCGGCGGCATCGTCGGCTGGGAACTCTGTGTCGAAAAAACCGGCGGCGGCTTCATTCATTCCTGGGACATCGCCGGCCAGGCCATCAATCTCGAATCCGAGCCCTGTTTTTCTGTCGCCCTCAGTGAGCCTTTGTTGCCCACCGGCAATACCATCCTGCTGGCCACCTTTCAGACGTACATGAGCACCGGCGAGCCGGCGCTGTTCAACCTCAGTCACATTCCGTCGCCTCAGGGTGGGCACATGTCCTACGTGCCGGCTGCCGATACGCGTTACCCCATTCCACTGACCACCGCTTCTTACCCTGTTGCCCAACTGTTGACCGACGCCGCCTGGGCCATCTACAGCACCGACGTTCTTGACTTCGAATCTCGCCCCACCGGTGGCCCGGCCGTGATGAGCGTTGTGGTCGAAAACAGCGGCGGCAGTGATCTGGAATTGGACATCGGCCTTTCGCCGGATTGCGCCGGGTTTTCCCTCGACACGGTATCCGGATTAGTGACCGTGCCGGCTGGTGCATCGCTCACCGTGCCGGTCACTTTCACGCCCCTGACCCATGAGCCGTACGCCTGTGCCCTTTCGTTTGGGGGCATCGAGCCCACCATCCCGCTGCTCGGATCCGGCCGCGAACCGAACTACCAATATGTCCTTTATACCGACCGCGACTTTGGCGAATTGTTTGTTGGCGATACGCGCGACATGGAAGTCGTGATCCGCAATACGGGCGTCGACCCCATTCCCCTGGTGCCCGAATTGCTGGCCTGCGGCGACGACTTCACCATCGTTTCGGGCGGCGAAGCGTTCTCCCTGGCGCGGTGGGAATCCCATTCGGTTTTTGTGCGCTTCCAGCCCGCCGCCGAAGACTCTTTTGCCTGCGCCCTGTCCTTCGGCGGTCACATCGATCAGGTCGGATTGTTCGGCACCGCCCGCGCCAGTGGGCTCTATTACGACATCCCGGCTGAAGTTGTCTATGGCCAACGCGAAGCTGGTCTCTACCTCGATCGCACCATTTATGTGCGGAACACCGGCAACGTGGCCTTCACCCTCACCCCGGAGTTGGTCGGCTGTGGCGATGAGTTCGCCATCACCTACGGCGGCCAGGTGGGCACGTTGGTGCCCGGCTACACGCGTCAAATCCGGGTCCGTTTCCAACCCGGTACTGCGGGCGATTTTGCGTGCGCCCTGGGCCTGGGCACGCTCCTGCCAGACGTTCAACTTTTGGGCACCGGCACGCCGCCAACACCAAGATGGAGCATCCGCCCACAAGACGTTTATTTCCAGCCCACCACCGTGGGTGAAGAAGCCGGAGCCATCATCCTGATCGACAATACGGGCATCATCGACATTGATCTTGACGTGCAACTGGCGACCGCCGAGACCGCCTTCACCATCGTTGAGGGTGCCGGATTGGTGAATCTGGGGGCTTCCGACAATCATCTGGTCCAGCTCCGCTTCCAACCCGAACACCCTGGGGCTTTTTCCGGATCCCTCAACCTTGGCGCGACCATACCTCCTGTTGGTATCAGCGGCACCGCGGTCGCCCCGCTCGACTCTTGCGAGGTCTCGGTCTCTGAGTTGGATTTCGTCAATGCCCTGGTCGACGTGCCTGTGGAAAGAACCTTCACCGTTCGCAATCGCGGCAATCTACCACTGACCGTGACTCCCGTTTCCGATTCCCCACTATTCACCATCAGCAACGCGCCGTTCACCCTGCAGCCCGGTTCCAACCGCGCCGTTTATGTGACCTTCACCGGCGCCGAAGTGGGCACCTACGTAGCCACCATCAATCTGGGCAATGAGGTTTGCACCGACGTGATCTGTTCCGTGACTGTCATCCCGCCCATCGATCCAGGCCCCGATGCCATCGGCCTCTTTTTTGACGAGGGGTTGTCGGTCAACGAAGCCTACCCAACAGTCGGGACGATCTTCGATGCCTATCTCGTATTGTTCAACCCCTCCGACCCCTCACCCATTGCCGGGTGGGAGTGTTCGCTGGAACACGAAGGCCAGATCTTCATTCTGAGCGAGGATTATGGCGGCCCAGCCATCAACATCGGCAACCGGCCGGATTACATTGTCAGCTACGCGTCGCCGCTGCCCTCTGCTTCGGCGAACAAACTCCTCTCTTTCAAGATGCTGGCATTTAATCCCGACGAATCCATTCATTTCAGCTTGAGCCCATTAACGGTTCCCAGCATTCCCGACCAAATGTCCTGGATCACAGAAGAGCCGCGATCGTTTATCCAAATGCACACCACCACCGGCGTTCCCGAGGTCGCTACGGTATACGGCATGGCACCCGTAAGTCTCGAAGTGCCCACTCCGGTGATCAACCTCCAAGGCGCTCAAGTGCACCTGAGCTGGCCGGCGCCTCTGCAACCGGGCAGCACCTGCCACGTGTATCGGCGCACCGCAACCGAAGGGCCCAAACGGCTCACCGCCCAGCCTTTGAACGCCGGGGCCGGCACTCTGACCTTCACTGACAACCCGGAAGGATTCGATGCCGGCACAACGCTCTTTTACAGCTACGCCGTCATCGTCGACGGCGCCGAACAGTCGCGCAGCCTGGAAGTTGAACACACCGTCAATACGCCACGGATTTTGACCTCGCGCCTTTTGCCAAACGTGCCCAACCCGTTCAACCCGATGACCAGAATCCGGTTTGAACTGGCCCAAAGCAGCGAGGTTCAGGTTTCGGTATTTGATCTCACCGGGCGCTTGGTGAAAGTCCTGGAGAACGGCAACCTGGGCGCGGGGGAATACTCGCGCACCTGGCAAGGTCGCGATGAAAGCGGGCGGCCCGTGGCCAGTGGGGCGTATTACGTGCGGTTGGTGATGAACAACCAGGTGGACCACCAGAAGATCATGCTGCTGAAGTAGATCAGGACCGATTGAATTGCGGTTTAGGTGGGGCCTGAGAGTTTTCTCGGGCCCATCCACCCCCTAAAAGATGATTTTTTGAATTGTGACCGCCAAATCCCGTATAATTGTGCCTATATCTGCTGATTGAAAATGATTACAGGGGGAAAGACCAACATGAATGTTTCGAAATGTCGCATCGCTTTCCAAGCTGCTTGAAAGTGTTGTCACCCAGCCTACTCCCCACCCTCTGCTGCCTGTTTCTTCTGGTATTCACGGCTCCGGCCACTGCCCGGGATCAAATCGGCATCTACTGGGACAACGACTACACCCAAACCACGACGATCGTCGACCCTCTACCCGGCAGCGCCACCGGCTACCTCGTCATCACCGACCCTTCGGCTGAAGGCGGTATAGTGGGCTGGGATCTCTGTGTCGAAAAAACCGGCGGCGGCTTCATTTATTCATGGGATCTGGCCGGACAGGCCATCAATCTTGAATCCGAACCCTGTTTTTCTGTGGCCCTCTCAGAGCCGCTTTTGCCCACCGGCAACGCCATCCTTTTGGCGACATTTCAGACCCTTGCAACCACCGGTGAACCGGCGGCTTTCTTTCTGAGTCCGCAGTCATTTCCACAATACGCGGAAATGTTCTACGTGCCGGCCTCCGACACGCGCTACCCCGTCGAACTCACCACCGCTACGGGTTCGGGTCCGGTTGCCCAGTTGTCGACCAACGCCCCCTGGGCCGTCTTGAACTCTGAGGTTATCGATTTCAGAGCCCGGGCTGTCAATCAAGAGTCGGTAGAGAGTATCATCGTCGAGAATATCGGCCGCAGCGACCTGGTATTGGACATCCAACTTTCCCAGGATTGTGTCGGTTTTTTCCTGCCCGGCATTTCTGGTCTGGTGACGGTGCCGACCGGCTCGTCAGTGACCATTCCGATCACATTTCTGCCCCTTGCCCATGAGTCTTACGCTTGCCGTCTCGACCTTGGCCCCTCGGCACCCTCAGTTCCCCTCAATGGGACGGGCCGCAACCCCCTCTATCAATACACGCTGACCAGCGATCGCTATTTTGGCGAATTGTTCACCGGCAATTCATACGACCTGGACGTCGTAATCGACAATACGGGCTTCGACGCGATCCCAATCGTCCCCTCTCTGCTGGGATGCGGTGATGATTTTGCGATCGTTTCAGGTGGCGAACCAACGACAGTGAACCGCTGGGGGAGCCACACAATTGTCGTGCGCTTCCAACCCACAACAACGGACACTTTCACCTGCGCCCTTTCGTTCGGCGATGGCATCGATCAGGTCGGATTGCGGGGAATCGGCCGCACCCCGGGCGCCTATTTTGACGCGCCGGAAGAGGTCGATTTTGGCGACCAGGAAGCCGGCCTCCACACCGCCCGAACCGTGCGGGTCCAAAACACCGGCACGTCTGACTTCACCCTCTCACCAGCGCTCATCGGTTGCGGTGGCGATTTCGACATTTCCGACGGCGGTCATGTGGGCACCCTGGCTGCCGGCGACGACCGCATCATTTTGGTCCGATTCCAACCCGGCCGTGAAGGCGATTTTTCCTGCACCCTGTCCCTCGGTGAAGTTGTCACAGATGTGCACCTGTTTGGCCACGCCACACCGCCGCACCCCAGGTGGAGCGTGAACCCACCAGCATTGGATTTTTCTCCAACCCCAGAAGGCGAAACACGCGAGCTTCTGCTGCGAGTCACCAACACCGGCATCATCAACTTTGATATTGATGTGCAATTGACCGCCGCAGATCCCGAATTTGCCCTCATTGGGGGCGAAGGGTTGGCCACTCTTGAACCTTCGGTCGAACATCTGGTCCGCGTCCGTTTTCAGCCCAACAGTTCTGAAGTGTTTTCGGGTGTCCTTGACCTCGGCCCACTCGTACCTTCGGTGAATATTTCAGGCACCAGTTACATCCCCATCGAATCCTGCCGCACGTCAGAATCGGAACTGGGTTTTGGCAATACCGTCATTTCGACGCCGGCCGTAGAATCGTTTTTCGTCCGCAACGATGGCAACCACCCGCTGCCCATATCTCCGGTTTCAGACTCTCCCCGATTCACCGTCAGCACCGCCCCATTCACCTTGCAACCCGGCACCAACAGGGCGATCGAAGTCACGTTCGCGGGCGCTGAGCAGGGCTTTTTCGACGCCACCATTAACCTCGGCAATGAGGTCTGTCCCGAGGTCTACTGCCATGGTTCCATCATCCCACCCATCGACCCAGGTCCGGACGCCGTAGGCATCTTCTTTGATAACGGGTACACTGCCAATGAGGCATACCCAGAGGTCAACGTGCCGTTTGACGCCCATCTCGTATTATTCAACCCGTCGGGTTCATCGGCAATTGCTGGTTGGGAAGCCAAACTGGAAATCGACGGTTATTTCTTCAGATTGTCGGAAACCTATCCCGCACCGTGGGTCAACGCCGGCACAAGCCCAGACTACGTTGTCGGATATGAAACGCCGCTGCCTCCGGCAACCGCAGTGAAGCTCGTCACATTTCTACTGTTGACGATTCAACGATCTGAAGTGCTCACATTCGCCCTGAGCCCGGTTTCTGATCCCATCGTTCCGGGGCAAATGTCATGGGTGATGGCAGACGATCAGGGTTTTGTCCGCATGAACACCACCACTGGAGAGCCGTTGGTCGCAACGACCCACACCATGGCACCCGTCGGCCTCGAAGTGCCGACGCCGCTGCTCACCCAACAGGGTGCTCAAGTTCACCTGAGTTGGCCGGCGCCTCTGCAACCGGGCAGCACCTGCCATGTGTACCGACGCACCGCAACCGAAGGGCCCGAACGGCTCACCGCCCAGCCTTTGAACGCCGGGGCCGGCACTCTGACCTTCACTGACAACCCGGAAGGTTTCGATACCGGCACAACGCTCTACTATAGCTACGCCGTCATCGTCGACGGCGCCGAACAGTCGCGTAGCCTGGAAGTGGAATTCACCTTTGAATCGCCGCGGGTTTTGACCTCGCGCCTATTGCCCAACGTGCCCAACCCGTTCAATCCGCTGACGCGGATCCGGTTTGAATTGGCCCAGAGCAGTGAAGTGCAGGTGTCGATTTTTGACCTCACCGGCCGCCTGGTGAAGGTGCTGGAAAATGGCAATCTGGGCGCGGGGGAATACTCGCGCACCTGGCAAGGCCGCGATGAAAGCGGGCGGCCGGTGGCCAGTGGAGCTTATTACGTACGGTTGGTGATGGACAACCAGGTGGATCACCAGAAGATCATGCTGCTGAAATAGCCCGCGCTTCGTTTTGAGATGTGCAAGGCGGCCGCCAAACCCAGAAAGGTTTGGCGGCCGTTCAGGTTCAGACTGCAATCAAGAGTCGTTTGTTCCCGCTGGCTCATTCAGCAGTGACAGGTGTTCGCGGCAAATGAGACCTGTTTCTCGCACCTTCAGTGGCTCTTCGGTAAGACCACAGCGGTAAGAATTCCCGGTTCCGCGGTGCTGGAAGTGAGCGCAGGTTTTGCAGATTCCGAAGGATTTGGAGCCGTTGATCCGTTGCAGTGTCGTCAGAAGCTCCAAAAACAATTCATCCAGCGAACTCGGCGCAGAAGAGGCGGCAAAGGCCTCCTTGAAGGCCCTCGGTGGATTCACGCGAGAGACCACCGCCCGGCCCGCTTTGGTGAGGCTGAGGTGAAGTTTTCGCTTGTCCTTCAGGCTTGGCCTTCCGGTCACTAACCCTTTTCCCTGCAATCGGATAAGAGTTTGAGAAGCGGTTCCTTTCGTGAGGCCAAGATACTCGGCCACTGCCACCGGCGTATCGCTGTAGCGGTTGGCGCGCCCCAGAAAGCGCAAGGCCCGCAGGTGCACAGGCTCAACACCGAGCTCTTTGCCCACACGCCTCTCCTCGGCCCTCAAGAGGCTTGCCAGACGTTCCAGCAGATCATATGTCAGTGCGAAGTCCATCTCCACATAATATCGACTCGACACCTTCTTGACAAGTCCGGATTGCGGGCCTAACGTGGGAACAGAAGGTATCGAGTCGATACCTTTTAACAAAGCCACAAACAAGGAGAAATCACGATGAAGAAAGCGACGTTCTATCACGCCGGATGCCCCGTCTGTATCTCAGCGGAACAGCAGTTTATTAGCGCTATCGACTCAAACAAGTACGAGGTCGAGGTCGTGCATCTGGGGGAAACTTCAGCCCGCATCAGCGAGGCCGAAAGCCTCGGCGTGAAGTCGGTCCCCGCCATGGTTGTCGATGGCCAGCCGTTTCACATCAACTTTGGCGCCAGTATGGAAGACGTCAAAGGGTAGTGCTTCGCCTCGGCGAGAGTGCGGTGCGTGTATGGGCCCATTGTGGCCCTGCACGCGCGAGGCCGAGCCGCGTCATGACTTACGCAAAGAAACAATGAAACAGAGTTATCAGAAAACCGTCTTCTAAGCTTCGGGCCTGTTGAGCGCCGCCAGACAATCATGCCATCGGTGAACCCTCGGCGGACAAGGCCCCACAGATTATTTCAAAAAGGCGGCAACATGAAACAGCTCCTTGAGAAACTGATCCCAGGCGGCCTGGCGGCGATATTTTTGGGGCTGATGAGCCGGTTTTTCCTCATTGAAGAGGCATTGGCGATGCTGCTGCTAACGGTGGTGCTGGGAGCCTTGTTGGCTGGTATTATTCTGGTGGTGCTTCGGCTCATCAAAAAACCACTCTCAACCCCCAGGCGCATTGCCTTCTGGTGCACCACTTCAATCCAGGTCGTTGTAGCAGCCACAATCATCTGGTCCGTATTTCCCCGCTCGGTTGACAAGCAACAATTGATCTCAGACCTGAACCACGCCCAAGCCGTTATGGAAGACATCCACCCCGATCTCTACGCCACGATCGATAAAGAAAAATTCCTGGCGGCTTCAGATGAGCTCAAGGCCGGGTTGCCGGAAAATGTCTCCGAGGCCAAATGCATCAAGACCTTTTGCAGGATGTTGGCCCTGATCAAGGACGGCCATACGAGTGTCGCGATGGACAATTACACCAAGCGCGGCGCCATCTTGTTTCGCCAGGGACCGCCCTACATTTTTAGGATCGAAGGCGACAGAATTTTCGTGCAAAAAAGCTACTATGGCCGCAACCGCATACCCGTCGGATCAGAGATCGTCCGGATCAACGGGAAAACCGCAACGGCTTGCCTGGCCGAAATGGAAAAGCTGATCAGTTTTGAAACGTCGGTCTATCGAGACGCGACCTTGAGCCTGCCGATATTCTGGAATATCTGGAATGACTACGGCGATTTCGAATACTCCTACATCACGCCGCAGAATGAAGAGATCACGGAAAAATCGACCGGCAAATTGTTCGCAAACATCGCCCTCATCAAAGACCTGATTGGCGTCAAAAACTCGTTCAAGGTCATTGGGGGAAATATTGCATTGCTGGATTTGCGCGCTTTTGAGGGCGCCGCAGAATTTGAGGCCTTGCTGGCCGATTCTTTCGGCGAAATCCAGGAAAAAGGAATATCCGATCTCATCATCGACCTCAGAAACAACCGCGGCGGCGCCACCAACCTGTCAGAAGAACTGATGCAATACGTCGCGCGTTCTGATTTTCGCTCCTTCGACCTTTCACTGATAAAAATCAGCAACGACCTTCACGCCAGGATCACCGTCAACATCGATAAATATCCCATCGGCACCCTGGTCGACGAAGAATTGGACATGGTTCCTCTGCGCGACAATCCATTGAGATTTGCGGGCAATGTCTACGTCCTGACAAGCGGATCCTGCTTCTCAACGGCTCTGGATTTCCCAGCCATGATTCGGTGCTACGAAGCGGGCTTGCTCATCGGCACCGAAACCGGCGGCCGAACGGCCAGCTTCGGCTCGCCCCAGGGCGTTTCCATGCCCGAAACCGGAATTCAAATCAAGGTATCGCGCAAACAGTTCATCAACCCTTGCGATACCCAAACCGACTCAGGGCTGATCCCTGATTATGTCGTCGAGAATACGATCACCGATGATATCAACCAGACAGACCGCGCCCTGGAATTTGCCATTGAACTCATTGGCAAAACGGCGGCCGATTCAATCCCCTGAGACCTGTGTATCAGTTCAAAAAGGGGTTGTTCTGTTTCTCATACTGGATCGTAGTGCTGGATCCATGTCCTGGAAAAACCTGTGTTTCATCGGGCAGTGTGAATAATTTTGTCCGAATACTGTTCAACTCCTGGAGCGTCAACTCATCTTGATTCTCTCCCCAGGTTCGGCCAATGCTTTCGTGAAACAGAGTGTCCCCGGAAAACAGTTTGCCGCCGATCAAAAACCCCACGCTGCCCTGGGAATGACCCGGCACATGTAAAACCTTTATCGCGATATTTCCGAGCATCAGATTTTCATCAGTTGTGCTCAACCAATTTGTGGGTCGGTGGGCTGCGTACTTGTTGATATAACCTCGTTCATCACCAGGGTGGCCATAGACCTTTGCCTGATAGATTTTGGCGTAGTGGGCGTTGGCAGAGATGTGGTCACCATGCGCATGGGTGTTGAGTATTCCAGCAATCTTCAGTCCATGGCGTTCTACATATTTTTCCAATTCCGGGCTCTTTGCACCGGGGTCGATGATGACCGCCTCTTCACCATCTTCGTGAATATAAAGGTAGGTATTGCAGGCGGTATCAAAGGTTTCCACTCGTTGGGAATCCACGGTCTTGGCCGCTAAGGATTGACTAAATACACAGAACAAAACGAGCCCGATCAGCCAAGACTTCTTCAACATTTCCTTCACCTTTGATAGGGTCTCTGTACTTGTCTGTTGAGGATAGGAGTTTCATACGCGCGGCTCCACTCTCAAGTTGCCCAATCACTCCCGCGTCGGTGAAAACCGCAACCGGCGAGTGAATGTTAAAAGTCAGAATCGGTTGTATACAAAACCATACTATAGTACTCTTATTTTCGGCCTCGGGGGAGGCCCGCGAAGGGCTTGGGGCTATCCACCCTTGTTTTTCGTGTCCCGTTAGATCTCAGATTTTGTCAGAACCGCGCGGCTGGCACCCAGTCCGGTTCGTTTGCTTTTGGTGCATCTTGGGGAGAACCCTTATGAATACCCGGCACACGACTAGTCTAACCATCGGTCTACTTTTGCTCAGCGCCACAGCCAAGGCGTCGGGTGTCGCCTTTGGAGGCGACGAAACGGAATCCCGGCCCAGCCTTGTGGATGCCGAAGGCGGCCCAGGTGTTTCTGAGGCGATCACGCGCAAGGTGGTGGTGGTTCGTTGAAGAATGAGCAATCAGCAAGCGGCATAAACCAGGAACCGCCGTTCTCCTTTGATCCCCGCGATTTGACGCGCTGGGATCCGGTGCTGCGCTGGATGCTGGGAACCAAGTACCATGTTGTGATCTGGGGATTTCTGATCAGCCTGGCCTTCAACCTGGTGCGCACAGCCCTGGCTTGGGCCGACGGATTCCTGACGACCGCTGGCCCCGTGGTGGGTTTCCTGAACGACTACTCGACCTATTCCAATTTCATCTTCGGCTGGGTGATTTTTTCCTACTACGTGTGGTTGCCCCGCGGCTTTGCCGAAGTCTTCAACGGCCTGGTCGCCAACGGCGTTTTTTGCCAGGGGCGCGATGAAGACCTGCCCGTCGTCTCCCGCGAAATGGCCCACCTGCCAGGTGTTGACCAACGATTGCGAGCTGCCCGAGACACCTTTCGCTCACCCTGGCTGGTCGTGATAACGGCCGTCGTTTTTGTGGGCGTTTTTCTGATGCTCGGCAACACCTACGGCCAGATGGGCAACGGCATCTGGTACACCGCTGGCCGGTTCTCGCAAATCATGGCCCAAATCTGGGGCGCCGTTTTGATCAGTGCGTTGGCGGTGTTGATCTGCGGCTTTGGCACGGTCATTCGGCACCTGCGCCGCATCTTCAGGGAACTCACCCTGGGATTGCGCCCGGCCCACATCGACGGTGTGGGTGGCTTGTCGCCCCTCGGCCGTTTTGCCGTCAAGCTGGTCTATGTGATCAGCATCGTGGGCATCATGCTTTTGGCCATCACGCCCTATACCCGCGGTCTCGCCCTGCACCATGAGTTGCGCTACACCTTGTCTCCCGAGTTGGTCTTGGCCGGTGTCGCTTATTTTTTCCTGTCGCCGGTGTTGTTCTTCCTGGTTTTGGGCACGGCTTCCAACGCCATGCGCGAAACGAAAAACCGCGTCCTGACCATTGTCTGCGATCGCATTGATCAAGAGTACACAACCGGATTGGACGCCGCCCGAGACAACAGTTCCGGTGAATTGAAAAAACACATGGATAACCTGGAAGCAGCCCAACTGTTGTACAAGACGACACAAGACTTCCCTGTCTGGCCTTTTGACCCCAGCAGTTTGCGCAAATTCACGACGTCATACTTCGCGCCATTGGCAACGGGGTTGGTGGTCGAAGTGGTTTTGCGCCTGATGGAGATTTCCGAATAGTTTCGCCGCACATGATGTTGACATCCGTTGCGCGGCATTGTTTTATAAGAGCATATATTCCAATCAGCAGCACACTCATCGTGGGGGAACGATGTGAACAGCTTCTTACTGGCGCATGCCAATTTTGCTATCTGGGCTTTCGTTTTTATCATCATCGGCACCGTATCGACTTGGTCATGGTCAATCACGTTCCGACGCCTATCCCAATCCGATGCCTGCCGCGAGGACTTGCTCTGGGAGGCCCGTCGCGGGTTGGCCGGCGGAGTCATCTGGCTGGTCGCCATGGGCCTGATTTTTCTATTGATGGTCACCAGTTTTGACATCACCGCCAGCGAAGTTGTCGCTTTCAGCGATGGCCTCAGCGAAGAGTTGGAGCAGAGCATCAGGGACGAGCGCCGCCTGATATATTTGCCATCCTTGCTCGCGTTTGGGCTGACCATCGGCACCATAGCCGTTGCCGGGCGCTGGTCTGGCGCCTGGGCGGCCCTCGAGACCGAGGAGTCGTCCCATGTTTGATGGCCTGCAAAGCATTCTCACCAAGGGTGGCCCCGCCTCGGCTTTGATTTTTTACGGCCTGCCCATTTGGGGTATCCTGGTTTTCCTGATTTGTTTTCGCCAGCGACAAGTGCTCAACCAGTGGCTGGAAACAGTCCTGGCCGAGCACCATTCGGCGACGGATTGCGAACCGGCGGTTGCCCAGTTCCGCAGTGGCTTCACTTTTTTTACCGGTGGCATTTTTGGCGCCATCGTTCTGGGTGTGTGGTGGTTGGTTGCCTTTGCCTCGCTCATCTGGACGCCCTCGGCCCTCGTTGATATCATGCGCATCGACGACCCGGCCTACCTCAACACCCTGCAGGGTGAACCAACCACCATCCAGTTGATGCGGCAACATTCTTCCGGGCTGATCACCCGGTCTCTGGTCGGCATCACGGGCATCCCGGCCTTGATGATCACCTTGTTGGCCCTGGACCAGATGGTTTTTCGGCCACGCACCCGGTTGCCGGAGGTCTTGCGCCGGCGCCTGGCCAAGCTCAACCCTGGCGCCCCTGAGAGTTTGGCTGTGGCGGACGGTATTGGTGTGCGGGCCCAGGGCCGTTGGAGCTGGATGGCCGCGTCCTTCACCTGGGTCTGGCTGTTGTTCAAAGGATTGCCGATTCACGGGGTCGTGGTGCTGGTGGTGCAGGTATTGGTCGGCATCGGGCTGGGCGTATTGGCGACCCTTGGCATTGGTGCGTCGTCGCCTATTCCAAGTCTTGAGTTTGAAGTGACGGTGTGGCGGATGTTCTGGCAACCCGCGCTCGGTGCGCTGCTGAACCTGGGGCCTTCTCTCATTTTGATGCTCGTGATTGGAATGAAAGCCCCTGGCTGGTTGGCCAAGACGGAGCGCAAGCGGATGGGGCCCTGAATTGGTGATCAGGCGCCCTCATTTGGAGATCACAAAACAATAAATATGACGACAATAAGGCAATATTTTTGATACGCTGATAATTTTTTAACATTTACTTGATTTCACGACCGTCTTTGCCCACATTACCTCTCAGAAGACCTATCTATTAGGTATAACTTGTATATACAGCAACAAGTTATACCAAACAGGCGCCAGGGCCCCGCCCTCCGCCGAACCCGAGGAGCAGCCTCTCATGCAGATCTCAGGCCTCAGGTACGGAGCCCAATTGTTGGGCTTGGTGGATTTTCCCCATCCCGAGTACCTCACCGGCGGCGCCGACAACGGCGCAATCCAGGATCTACTCGACAAATACGGCAAAATTGTCGTCAAACCGGTCTATTTTTCGGCTGTCGGCAAAAAGGGCAAAGCGGGCCTCGTGCGCGTGGTCGACAACCTGGTCGATGCCCTGACCGCCAAGCGCGAACTCTACTTCGCCAACCACCAGATGGGCGGCCGCACCGTCACCGCCAACGGCGTCACTTTTGAAGCGTTCATTCCCTCGGAAATCGAAGTTTATTTTTCGATCACCGAATCGACCCAAAGCCGGATGCCGATCTTCAGCATCTCGCCTTGGGGCGGCGTTGAAATTGAAAGCCTCGGCAGTGACAAATTGCACACCACCTGGATCGATCCGTTTATGGGCTTGAAGTCTTTCGACCTGACCAACGCTTTGCGCGACACCGGTTGCCCCGCTGAATTCATCAGCCCGCTGGTGCAGCAACTGCCCAAGTTGTGGCAGCTGTACAACAGCTACGGATTGTCGACCATTGAGATCAACCCGCTGCGCATCCAGCGCGTGGGGGGGCGCTACATACCCATGGCGTGCGACATCAAAGCCAGCTTCGACCAGGACAACCCCGCCTCCAAACGCGTGGGCCTGCCCGATACGATTTTCAAATCCGACACCACCGCGTTTGAACAAGAGATCAACTTGCTGCGCACTTACCAAGGCCAAAGCGATGTGTTGGAAATGAATCCCGAGGGCACCATCCTGCCCTTCATGTTTGGCGGCGGCGCCAACTCGGCGGCCACTGAGACTCTGGGCAGCCGCGCCATCTTCGCCAGCGATTTTGGTGGCAACCCGCCCTACGAAAAGATGTACGAAATCGCGCGTATCAGTTTCCAACACCACCTCAAGGCGGCCAATGTCTTGCTGCTGATCGGCGGCAAGGCCAACAACACCGACATCTATGTCACCTTCCGTGGCGTGTTCGATGCCCTGCGCGATCACTTTGCCGAGTTTGGGCCGCACCCCATCTACGTGGTGGTCGGGCGTGGTGGTCCGAACCTGATTTCGGGCATGGTTTACGCCCGCGATATTCTCGATTCGCTGAATCTGCCCTACCGCTTCTTTGGCTACGACACTTCGATGATCATGACCCTGGAATACGCCTGCCGGGTTGATGACTGGTGGCAAAGTGATGGGCGCGACAAGTATCTCGCCGAAGGCTCGGCACCCAGCAACCAGGCGGAGGTCCAATCATGAAGCAGCTGAAATCCAAACCCTTCCCCTACTATGTGGGCCTGCACTCTCTCGAAGAACTCGTGACCCGCGATTCGCGTGTCTGCGTGATCAATATTCTCGGTGGCGAAAGCCGCACCGTGACGCCGACTTCTCACGAATACTCCGACGGCAACGTCGTGGCTGGTGTGCAGTACGGGCGCTCGGGCAAACTCGAAACCGAGCGGGGCGACATTCCTGTGTACCCCAGCGTGCGCGACGCCATGAAGGCCGGGCACCAGTTTGACGTGGGTGTCATCTACCTGCCGCCTCTGGCTGTGGCCCAGGCCGTCAGCGAATTGATCCACTGCAACGACGCCCTCAAACGCGTGATCATCGTCACCGAAAAAGTGCCGACTGCCGACTCGCGCAACATCCGGGTCTTGTGCCAGGAGCACGGCGTGGATGTCGTGGGTTGCAACTGCCTCGGCGTGGCCAACGCCTGGGACAACGTGCGCATCGGTGGTGCTTTAGGCGGAGACGATCCGGCTCAGACCCTGAAAAAGGGCTCCGTGGCCATCCACAGCAACAGCGGCAACTTTACCACCACCATGGCCGAGTACCTGCTCACCGAAGGCTTTGGCCTGAGCACGGCCGTCAGTTCGGGCAAAGACGTGTACATCCACTTCGCGCTGCCTGAATTTTTGTACGCCGCCCAGAACGACCCGCGCACCAAAGCGGTGGCCCTGTATGTCGAGCCCGGCGGCTACTACGAAAAGATGGCCCTGGATATGATCCGCGAACGCAAGTTCGGCTTCAACAAACCCATCGTCGTGTGCGTGACTGGTCGCTGGAAAAAAGACATCGGACGCAGTTGTGGCCACGCCGGCGCCTTGGCCGGCAGCGGCGACGATGCCCTGAGCAAAGAAGCGTGGTTCGACGAATACTTCGGCATGCCCTGCTTCGATCCGGACAACCCGCAGGTTTCGCGCCGCGGCGTTCGGGTCGCTTCCATCCAGGCCATACCCGCAGCGATGAAAGCTGTTTTCGAAGCGGTGGGCGAAGAGTGTGACTTTGAACCGCGCGGGGACCTGAACCTGAAGCCTTGGCTGGGTGACAACTTCCTGGCCTTGCCTGCGGAACTGGACCTGCCTTTGGTCACGCCTTTGGCACCGCACGACGAGGCCCTGGGCAAGATCAACCGGCAAGTGGGGGCGCAGTTTCTGAAGCGCAATATGCGGAACATATCGGGCGCCTCGAAACTGGACCCGCTCACTTCGGTGACCAGCCTGCACGGCACCTCCATACTCGAACTCAGCGAGCGGTCCATCGAGCAGAACGTGTACTTCACCTTGGCCCGCATCGAGCCTCTGCCTGAAGACGTGAGCACGGTCAACCTGCTGCTGAATCTGTTTTTGAAGTTGGAAGAGGGCGAGATCGACGCTGTGCGCCGGGCCCGGGCCAATGGCGCCACGCCCAACGCGGTATTGGCCGCTGGGGTGTCGGTTGTGGGCAACAACGCGCTGCTGGAAGAATCCCGGCAGCAGGCGCGGCTGATCATCGACCTAATCCGCAACCACGGCATCGACACCCAAACCACCGAATTCTCTGACGCCTTCAACGCCGACGCGGCCGAAAGCTGGTTTGTTGACCGCAACGGAGACATGGACGAGGTGACGGCCTTCCTCTTGAAGGAAGTCCAGAACAGCACCAAGGATTGCACCGCGCTGATGGTTTGCCAGCACATCTTGAAGCAGGCTGCCGCCGCGGACAAACAGGTGCATCACCTGAAAGCGTTCCTGCTGGCGGCCACCGCCGTCTGCGCGCTGTGGCGTCCGATGTTGCGCAAGCGCATCTCCCGCCAAACGGTCGAAGATGCGGTGAGCTACTTCTACCTCATCGCCCGGCAATACGCCTACGGTGTGGTCGATCCGGATGGCAACAAGGCTTGGCAGAAGCTGACTGGTCCAGGACTGTCGGGCATGGGCGAGTCCTTCACCCAGAACGCCTTCCGCATCCTGTTCAGCCGCAAGGCCGGGCGCGAAGAGTTGATGGAGTTCCGCTACCTCATTGGCCTGACCTTGAGTAACGGCGCCGGTACGATCAGCGCCAAGGGCGCCAAGGAAAGCGTCAGCGCGCGCAACAACATCTCCATGGCCTACGTGGGTTATCTGGCCAATACAGGCCTGGCTCACGGTGGCAATGGCTTTGAGGCGGTGCAGTTCCTGATGCGGTATTTTGCCGACTCGGAACTGGCCGACCCCAACCTGGGGGTGGCCGAACAAAAGGCTGCCGGTCTGGACATCAGTGGCCTGGCCCGCCGCGCGGTGCGTGAATACGCCGAATACAAGGCCGAAGCCAAAAGCGGCGGCGCCATGCGGGTCAAACCCGTGCCCTGTGTGAATCATCCGGTGTTTAAAGGCAGCGCAGTGAACATCGACCCGCGCGAGCAGTACGTGCGCCAGCGGTTGGAAGAGGCGGGCGTGGGCAACACCTTCCTCGACTTCTACCACTTGCTGGTCGAAGGCATGTTCCGCGAAGGAGTGACCCGCAACGTGTTCTGCGTGAACATCGACGCGGTGCTGGCCTGCATGTCGCTCAAATTGGTGTGGAAGCCTTTGCGGGATGGCCGCATGACCGACACCCAGATTCAGGATCTGGTATTCACCTTGTTCCTGTACGGACGCACGGTGGGCGTGACGGCCGAGATCATTGATCACCGTGACCGGGGAACCGACCTGGATTGTCGCACGCCGCTTTCGGAATTGGGGTTTGTGCTGTAAGTCATCACGTTTGACAAATAAAAGGGCGCCCGGGTTGTCCCGGGCGCCCTTTTTTCTGTCCAGATTCTACCGCGCTAGAAACTCCAGCACCGCGTCGTTCGTCTCGGTCGGTTTTTCGAACTGCACGAAATGGCCACACTCCGGCACCATCACCAGCTTGGCGTTGGGCATCAGCCCGGTACCCTGCTCGGCGATATTGACGGTGTGTCCGCCGTGCAGGTAGCGGTTCGGGATCAGGTTGTCGTTGGCCCCAAACAGAACCAGAGTCGGTTGGCTGATGTCTGCCAAACGGTCTAACACGGGGGCGTCCAACATCGCGCCCACATTTTCAGCCACGGCGTAGCAGTACTTTTTGAAGTCCTTGGCGCCGCGCACCTGGATGCGGTCGGTGATCATGACGTCTGCTTCGGCCGGAGCGTCATGGAAGTTCGATTTCAGATTCACGGCGATGCCGCGGATGGTCGTATCCTGGACAAACTCCGGAGACACGGCTTTGCGCAACCAGTCGCCTTCGCCATCGGTGAAGGCCTCAAAGCCCGCCGGTGAAACGAGCACCAAGCGATCGACCCGATCAGGCTGTTCAAGGGCAGCCACCAGGGCGATTTGACCACCCATGGAGTGGCCCATCCAGATCGCTTTGTCGACTTCCAGCTTGGTCAACAGTTCGGACAGGACCTGGGCGTAGAAGGGCAGGGAGTACTCGTAAAACCCCTTGTCCGACACGCCATATCCTGGCAAGTCAACAGCAATCACGCGATGGTTCCGTGCCAGCTCGTCGATGTTGCGCGACCAGCCTTTGGCGTTGGAGCCCAAACCGTGAATGAGCAGGATCGTTTCGTCACCACGGCCTTCGTCAAGGTAGCCGACGGTGATGTTCCGCACCTCGGTTTTATGCACCCGGTAACCGTATTCGATCTGGTCAAATTCGGCGGTCGGCAGGTGATACCAGGCTCGATTCGAAGAGCAGCCAGTCGTCGCCATGAGAACCACTCCCGCCAGCAAAATGAATTTTAAGTAACGCATGATTCTCCTCCTTTAGAAGCTGATCCACTTGAAGGTGGCAAAGACGGTCCAGGGATTGTCCGGGCGTTCCAGCAGATTGCCGTTCACCTCGGGGCTGTCGTAAAAATCGCCCAACCACAGGTAGGCCGCGTGCAATTCCAGATCCATCAACACGCGCATGGTCCAGCGCAGATTAAAATTCAGCTCGGTGCCGATTTGGCTGCCCATGCCGTCGATGGTCTTGCTGGCCTGGCCAATGCCGCCGCCCACCTTGACCTTCAGTTTGTGGGGGACCAGGTCCTTGTTCACTTGCAACGAGGCGGCCTGCATGCCGTAGCCAACGTTCTGGATATCGACCGTGGCGGCCACGAAGCGATTCACCACACTGCCGTGAGGCATCAACAGATACAGGCCATGACCGATGAAAACCGCGCCCGGCGAAGTCCAGTTGTTGCCCGTCAAGACGCCGTTGTATTTGCCGTCGCTGATGTTGTTGTCGTCGCCAGTGGTGAAGATCGTATCGAGGATGATCTGATCGTTCATCTGCTGGCCATAGCGGTGGGCTACTCTGAAGTTGCCGGCAAAACCGCTGATGTCGATGCTACGGGTATTGGTTTTGACCTGGCCGAAGTTGTACACGGCAAATCCACCAAAGCCGGTGTTTCCCTGACGCAAAAGCGGATCCTTGTGGAACTGTGTTCCGGCCCAGAGCACGTCGGCGGTGTAGGGGTCGTTGCCCAGATCAAAATTGAACACGCCGTTGTAATTGCTCAGGTTCGAGTTGAGCCCCTGGCCCAGAATCGAAACGCCGCCTTCGCCGTTGGCGTGGTCCTGCACATAGCGTAGCGACAAGCCGATGGACGCATCAATGGCCACGTCCTTCTCGATTTCGAACGTGTACAATTTCACGTCATCGTCCTGCTCGGCCTGGTTTTCATACAGCTGGTAAAAACCCGCCTTCATCCGCTTGTCGGTATCGAACATCCAGTGGGTGGTGATGCCCGTGGCGTCAGATCCGAAAAAGGCCAACCGGTAACCGGTGGTCAACAGGTCGTCGGTGAAGGTGTACCAAGGCACGCGGATGTTGTCGAAAATGCGTTGCAAGCCCGCGTTGATGAACAGATTTTTCTGCGGGCGCAATTCCAGAAACAGGTTCTGGGTCTGCATGTTGACCTGATCGGCACCAAAGGCTCCGCCGAAGTTGCCGCCGGCGCCGTAGTTGGCGTCGCCCCAGGTCCAGTCAAATTCAAAGCTGCCGCGAATTTTGGCCCAGCCGTCGAACAGGCGGGGCGAGTAGGTGAACAGCGGGATGAAGCGCTGCTCATTGAAGCTCGAGCGCTCGCCGCTGGTGAAGGTCGTATTGCCACCAAAGAGGCGACCGACAACCTGACCTTTGAGAAACTCGTTGGTCGGCGCGATGTTCGAATTTGTGCTCTTCAAAAAGTAGTACCCGATGAACTTCAGTTCGCTCGGGTCCCGGTCATTTTCCTGCTCCGCAAACGGCGCCGACGAATCGGCCAATCCGGCGGCACTTTCGGCGGCCCAAGCACCATCAACGGCGCCCAAACTGCACAATACCGCCAGCACGCAGATCACGACATGTCTCATGATTCACTCCTGTTGTCAGCCACCGGGCATTCGCCCAAGAATCAAGGGCCAGGAGCCGACCATGAAGGCCAGCCCCTGGACATCCGGACTACTGCCGGTCGTACTTCTGGATATTGAGTGCACCGAGGCCAGCGTCCGAACCGAAGCCCGTAGCCGGAGTCCGGGGCACAGCGCCGATGTCGGGCACGGTCTGCACCGCTTCGAGCCACAGCTTATCCGGCGTGCCGCCGATGACCTGAATGATGCCTTCTTGCTCGAAAGCCGTGTAGTTGATGGCGATAGCATGCACGTCGCCACTGGCCGACTTCGTTGCGGTGTAGACACCGGACAGGGAGGTCCAGGCGCCGCCGGCCGGATGGGTGTCCAACTGCACGGTGTTGTTCTCGTTCAGGGTCACGCGCACGCTGTCGTAAGCGAAGAGGGTGACCAGGATCGGGGCAACATCAGCGCCGGTGCTCAACCACTCGCCAACCCAGGCATCAGGCGTGGGCGGAATGATGGTGCCGTCATTGTCGTCATCATCATCACTGCAGGCCACCAGGCCGAGCATGGCGATCAGCAGGGTCATCAACAGGGCATACTTCAGGGACATCTTCATGGGGTTAACCTTCCTCTGTACTGTTAGCGAGCTGACGCAAGACGGCGCGATCGATCTTGCCCGCATCGTTGCGCGGCAGCTCAGGGACATACGAGACATGCTTGGGAATCTTGAACTTCGCGAGACGGTCCCGGCAGTGTGTTTCCACACCGGCCTGGTCCAGGGATTGGTCCTTCTGCAGAACCAGAAAGGCGTGCCCGGTCTCACCCCAGCGGGCGTGGGGCACACCAATAACAGCGGCTTCGCTAACGGCCTCATGGCTCACCAGCGCGGCCTCAACTTCGGCGGGATACACATTTTCCCCACCGGAGATGTACATGTTCTTTTTGCGGTCCATGACGAAGTAGTAGCCCTCGTCGTCCTGGCGCACCATGTCGCCGGTGTGGAACCAACCATCGGTGATGGCTGCGGCCGTGGCCGCTTCATTGTTCCAATATCCGGGCGTGACCACTTCCGAGCGCAGCCACAACTCGCCCACTTCACCGTCCGCACACGCGGCACCATCTTGGTCCACGATCTGCGCTTCGATGTAAAAATTCGGCAGCCCGATGGAGCCGCACTTGGCCACGGCCTGCTCCTGGGGCAGCGAAAAGCAATTAGGGCCCACTTCGGTCAGCCCATAACCCTGCCTGATGAAAACGCCGCGCTCGTGCCAACGGTTGATCAAAGGCACCGGCATCGGCGCCCCGCCCACAATGGCGTAGCGCATGCTCGAGAGATCACAGTTCGCGAAGGGCTCCGCATCAGCCAACATCTGCATCATCGTGGGCACGCCAAACAGCAGGCTCACCTTCTCTTTTTCGATCCGGTCCAGAATCAGTTCCGGCTCAAAACCCGTCAACAGAGTGTGACTGCCGCCCGTATGCATGAACGGAGTCAGCAATACGTTCCAGCCGCCGGTGTGAAAGAAGGGAGCAAAAATCAGGCTGTGGTCTTCGCTGTTGAGGTCCAGCCGCAGTGAGGTGTTGATCGCGTTCCACATCAACATGCGGTGGTTGATCACCGCGCCCTTGGGCGTGCCGGTGGTGCCGGAGGTGTAGAGGATCATGGCCGCATCATCGAGTTGGCCAGGGCGGTCGAGAACAAATTCTGCGGCGGCCCCACTGCGATCAAAGGCCGCGGTCTTCAGCTCGATCATCGGTACCGACGGCACATCCAGGCCCAAGCTGCGCAGGGCGGTCAAAGACTCTTCAAATTCGGGGTCAAAAATCAGCAGGGACGGGTCCGAGTCGCGCAACATCACGGCCAGTTCGCTGGGCGTGAGACGGAAATTCAAGGGCACCAATACGGCGCCCAGTTTGACGCAGGCCAGGAAGAGGAAGACGTACTCGCTGCAGTTTTGCGCGTACACGGCCAAGCGCTGGCCACGGGCTACGCCGTGTTCGGCGCGCAGTTTTTGCGCCAGCACACAGGCTCGTTGTTCGGCCTGCAGGTAGGTCCACTGCACATCCTGCTGATGGTCACGCAGGAACAATTTGTCGGGCCCATACCGCGCCCACTTGCTCACCCAGTCCACCTCAGGAAACCGCATGGTCGTCTCCTTCAGATTTCATCAGTGTGAGCGCTCCGCCCACCACCACCGAAATCATGATCGCCACCGCCGCCGCCACGCCGGGATTTTCACCCGTGGCGCTGGTTCCCGGCACCGCCACTTTACCGTAGTACATGGTGAAGTGGACCAACAGGGCGGTCACCGCCGCGCCCACCGCCGCAGCCTTGGGCGTGCGCTTGACGAACATGCCCAGAATGATGGGTACAAAGGCGGCCGAGAAATAGGCGTAGACTCCGTTTTGGGCAAAAATCGCCACGCTCAGTTTTGGATGCAGCAATTGGTCGCGAGATACAAAAATCGTGACCACGGCCAATACGGCGATCACCGCACGGCTGATCATCAGCAGTATTCGGTCGCGGGCCGGAGACCCGTCATCCGGCAAGACACTGCCAGCCAACGGCGTGATCAAATCGCTGGTGAGGGTCGTTGCCAAAGCCTGGACCAAACCTTCGAGAGTCGAAAGGCCCGCCGAGATCAACCCCATCACCACCACCAAGCCCAACCATACGGGAAACTCGTGGATCACATAGGTGGGCACGATGCCGTCCATGCGCAGGGCCACACCGTCGACCGTCAGGTCTGGAAATTCGAGCCGGGCGTATAGGCCCACAAAGACCACGGCAAAGAAGATCAACTCGGCGATGACACCGGTTGTGAGGTAGCGGTTCACGTCTCGGTCTGATTTCAGCAGCAAACTCTTGGTGATGATGTGCGGCTGGCAGACCACCGCAATGCCGACCACGATCTGAGCCACGATGATTTCGAAGTAGCCGCGAAAGAGAAAACTGTCCGGATTCGTGGCGCCCACCAGAGCCGGATCCACGGCCCGCAACCGATCCAGAAAACCATGCACACCGTCGCTGAAGTTCTCGTAGCCGCTGCCCAACAGCACACCTGCCACCACCAACATCAAAACCGCCTGCACCGTATTGGTGTAGACCATGCTGTTGGCGCCGCCGAACATCAGGTAGCCAAAAACAAAGACGACCAACCCCACCAGGATGGTCATTTCCGACACGGCCAACGTCTTGCTCAACACCTTGGACAGGCCCACGACGATCAGGACAATGAACGTGATCAATAGCAGCGACAGCACGGCAAAGAACAAACCGAAACCTTTGCTTCGGTAGCGGGTGCCCATCCACTGGGCCAGGCTCAAGGCCTTCACGCTGGTGCCGTGCCGGCGGAATCCCTTGGTCAAGACCACCAATGAAACCACCGCCGCCAAGGGCAAGACCACCCCGTATGAAAGCACGCCGCTCAAACCATAGAGCGCGATGAATCCGGGGTTGATGATGAACGTCGCGGCGCTGGTCATCGAGGCGGCCAAAGCCAAACCAACGGCCACCGGCGAAAACGCCACGCTGCCCAAGGCAAAGTCGGCCATCGATCGGTTTTGCCGAGATCCGCGCACCACGAAAAACAGGATGATCCCGGCGTACAGGGCTACAACGGCCCATCCGGCGGTGATCATCTGGCTGGAAGCGGCGCTGTTCATGGGTCGGTTTCCTGTGTTTTGAAGGTCACATTTTTACCTACCAGGTGAAAGCGGCGCAGGCAAAAGCCAAGCCACCGCCCGAACCCATGAAGACGACCAGGTCGCCCGGTTTCAGTTTGCCCCAGGCATCAGCTTCAGCCAGGCACATCGGGATGCAGGCCGAACCCGTGTACCCATAACGATCCATGACGCAGTGGGTCTTGGTCTCGGGTAAACCCAACAATTCCAGAGTCTCGCGAATGCTGTTGATGTTGATCTGGGTGAAGAAAATCTGAGTCAGATCTTCCAGCTTGTATCCGGCTTCGGTCACCGTTTCGCGAACCATGCGCGACCAGGTGGTCGGATTGATTTCTTTGGGGAACTTGCGCACGAAGCGCAGTTGGTGATCGCCGGCGGCGACCATTTCGGCGGTGACCGGTTGTTTCGAAGCGCCGCCGTAGATTCCCATCCAGTCGGCATACTGGCCTTCGGTGTGCAGCTGTGCGGCCTGCCAGCCACGGTCAGTGGTGGTCGCTTGCAGGATCACGCCCGCGGCCCCGTCGGCGAACAATGTCACCGTCTTTTTATCGTTCAGGTTCAGGTACTTGCTCATGGCATAGGCCCCGATCACCATCACGTTGGTGTAGCGCTCATCGCCGCGGATGTACTTGGCGCCCATGTCCAGGGCGGTCACGAATCCGGCGCACGCGGTGTTCACATCGAAGGTGCCGGCGCCCGAGGCCCCGAGTCGGTCTTGAACCACAGACGCGGTCGAAGGCGAGATGTATTCCGGCGTATCGGTCGCCACGATGATCAGATCCATGTCGCTTGCTTGCAGGCCGGCTTTTTCCAACAGCGGTTTGGCGCAGGCGGTGACCAGATCAGCGGTGCTTTCATCTGGCCCACACCACCGGCGTTCCTTGATGGTGAGGTTGTTTTCCAACCAGGTGCCGACGTCTTCGCCCAGCTGTTTGTCGAACCAGGCGTTGGGCACGATCCGCTCGGGAGCGTGCATTGCGGTGGCGACAATGCGTGCGTTGCGTGTCATTTAGGCCACCAACCCGCCGTCAACACTCAGCACGGCGCCATGCACGAAACTTGCTTCGGATGAAGCCAGGAAGAGGTACGCCTGGGCAATTTCACTGGGCTCGCCCAAACGCTGCAACGGCGCTTTGCCCGACATCATGTCGCGCACTTTTTCGGGCATGGCCATGACCATTTCGGTGGCGATAAAACCAGGCGCCACCGCGTTGACCCGCACGCCTTTTCGGCCCAATTCACGAGCCCAAACCTGTGTCATGCCGATCACACCGGCCTTGGTCGCCACGTAGTTGCTCTGGCCAAAGTTTCCGTACAACGCCACCACGCTGCTGGTATTGACGATGCTGCCGCTGCCCTGAGCCACCATCACGCGACCGGCGGCCTGGCCGCAATTGAATACGCCCTTGAGATTGACCGCGATGACCTGGTCGAACTGCTCTTCTTCCATCTTCAAGAGCGTGGCGTCGCGAGTGATGCCCGCATTGTTGATCAGCACATCCAGGCTGCCAAATTTTTCGGCCACGGCGGTCACGGCCCCAGCCACCGCTTGGGTATTGCTCACGTCGACTTGGCGGTACTCGGCTTTGTGTCCGGCACTGGTCAATTGCGCAGCCAAGGCCTCACCGGCTTCGGCGTTCACATCCCAAATCGAAACGGTCGCCCCTTCGGCGGCGAACAATTCTGAGGTGGCTTTGCCCAGGCCAGCGGCCCCACCGGTGACGATGGCGACTTTGTCTTGCAAGCGGTTCATGGCATTCTCCCGGCGCCCGCAGGCGCAGCGTTCAGTCGTTGCGGGTTTCTGACCACTCGGCCAGGAAGTTCGCGAAGTGTTTGTTCATCAGGGTGTAGAAGCGTTCCATTTCCGTCATCCGCGTGGCGAATGATTGGGGCAGGTCGGCTTCTTCTGCGCCAACCAACTCCGTATATTTGTGCGCCAGGGCGAGATTCTGGTGCTGCAGGGCGGCGTGATTGCTGAAGGCCTGGCCAAAGATGTCGGCCTCGGCTTCGTAATAATCACGACGACTGCCCGGCACCCAGATTCGGCGCACAAGCTTGTGTTCCCGCAGCCGGCTCATGATCTGGCTGACGGGACCTTTGCTCACATGAAGTTCTTCGGTGATGTCGTCCAGACTCAAGGGCGCACCGTGGTACAACAACAGCCCCACCACCCGGCCCATCAGTTTAGGCAGTCCAAATGCCTGGTATCCCCGGCCATAGTCCTGGATGAATTCGGTTTTGATGCGCACGGCGGTGTCGCTCTTGGCGGCTTCCTGGTCAGATGGCGTGGGCTTGGGCAGATTTGGACGCATCAGGTCTGTTTCTCCGGGATCCGGTGTTCTTAGCGTTTGAAAAGTTCCAAACGAACCATACACCACTGTGCAGGAGTGTCAAGCCCTTGATTCAGAGGTTATTTGAGCCGCCCGTGCAGGAAATCGGCGATCCAGCTGCCCAGCCGTGGCTGCACCAGATAACCGTAACTCTTGTGCGGATTGCGTTTCTCGCGCCCCTTGTTGCCGATGTGGGAAACCACTCGAAAGGGGTTGTGGAGCTTCACATAGTCGATGGAGCGGTGTTTGGGTCGGCGCGGCAAAGCGCCCCGCTTTTTCATATCCTTGAAGAATTCGCCGTCAAAATCGGTGCGGTGGGCCACGACATCGCCCAGGCAGGCGTAGTTGTGCCAGCTTTCGATATTGGTGGGGTATTGGCGGGTGCTCTTGGCGCTGCCCTTGCGGTGGTGGCGGGCGAACAATAAATCCCGCACCACCTTATCGCCCAGGGGCGAGCCCATGGTGACAAACATCTGCACCACTTTTTCGCGGTATTTCTTGAATTCGGGTTCGCTGCGGTGCGAAAAGCGCCACAGCACGTCGTAGGAAATGAAGGTGCCCATGCTGTGGGATACCAGCGCCACGTCGCAATCGTCATCCCAGGCCTGGCGCAGCGCATCCTCCAGAGGACGGCGCATGCGGTCGCTGATGTATTGGTCGCCGTCATAGAGGTCGGTTTCACGCAGGTAGCGTTTCATGACGTCATCCTGCACCGTCAGGGCACCGGCCAGCAACTTGACCAGGCTTTCGCCACGACTTTTGAAGAACGCGCCCACTTTTTCGCCAAATCCGACGTGGAATTTGTCCTTCATCTTGCGGCGTTGGGCGATCACATCATCAACCTGCACCCGCAGTTTTTTGACGTACCTCTTGTCGTCTTCAATGTGGTGCGGCGTGGCGTTGGCCCAGTAGCCGGACAAGAACGTTTCCGGGCTGTTGTCCAAGGCGGTGGCGAGGCCTTTGTCGTCGACCCGGATATTTTCGATTAGGCACTCGGCCCACAAATCATCGAGCACCCGTTGGGGTGGTTTCGAAGCGAGACCGTGGATCATGATGATGCGTTTTTTGGCGATATCTATGGTCATGTTTTTTCTCCCTGGTTTGGACCTTCTCATGATTAAACTCGGTATTGGTCCCAAAATCGATCTCGATTGTCATATTCATACGAATCAGAATCAACCACCGAGAGACGGCCGCCTTAGTGGCATATGAGTTTCAATATCGCCCCCCGGGGGATGTTTTCTGACAACCCGCGTCGTGTCATTCTGCTTGTAGGTGTCACCGGTTGGCCTCTGAACAACAGACTTCCACCTCTCTACTCATATGCACACCCATGCGCGTCATGACGTTATACTCTTAAAACAAAACCATTTACGAGTTCTGCATACTGTATATGACACGCTGGAGAGCTTTTTGCTCTGCCTTCGCACCTCCAACCAGAAGAGGGCTCTTGCCAGATACGCCTCAATCATGCATACTTATATGCATGAGAACCACAATCAACATCGACGACGATCTCCTGTCCCGAGCCTCCGACCTCACCGGCGTGCAGGAAAAGACGTCTCTCGTCCGGCTCGGATTGCAGGCTTTAATCGCCCGTGAAAGCGCGCGCCGCCTGGCCCGGCTCGGTGGCAGCGAACCCCAACTGGGCGAAATTCCCCGGCGCCCCAAGGACCAACCATGATCCTGGTCGACACCTCGATCTGGATCGACCACTTGCGGCTCAGCAACCCTCAACTTCAAAATCGGCTGGAGCAGATGCATGTCGCTGGCCACCCTTTTGTCGTGGGGGAACTGGCGTGTGGAAACCTCCACAATCGAACCGAGATCCTCTCGCTATTTCAAGCCCTTCCTTCAGCCCCCTTGGCGAGCCATGAGGAAGTGCTGCATTTCATCGAACGCGAAAAACTTTTTGGTCGCAGGCTGGGCTGGGTCGACATGCACTTGTTGGCCTCGGTCAGGCTCATGTCCGGCAAGCTTTGGACTCGCGACAAGGCCCTGAGCATCGCTGCCCGGGAACTAGGGATAGCAAGCCACTCGGAATAAAAAAGAGCGCCAACACTTCCGTGTCGGCGCCCCGTCAACAACTCCCAAAAGGTCTCACGGGAGAACGTTCTTACCTCAACATCTTCCAAAGATAAGCGTAGGTCAGGCCCCACATGTAGGCCCGTTGGTTCATGTTCGCGGCACCACCATGGCCACCTTCGGTGTTCTCGTAGTAGTACACCGGCTTGCCCATGTCGGTCATCTTTTTGACCATCTTGCGCGCGTGTCCAGGGTGCACCCGATCATCACGCGTAGAGGTCGTGAAGAACACTTCCGGGTAGTCCTTGTTCTTATCCAAATTCTGGTACGGCGACCACTTCTGGATGTAGTCCCAATCGTCGGTGTCGGGGTTGCCGTACTCGGCCATCCAGCTCGCGCCGGCCAGCAGTTTGTTGTAGCGCTTCATGTCCAGTAGCGGCACTTGGCAAACCACGGCGTTGAACAATTCCGGACGCTGGACAAAAGTGCCGCCAACCAACAGGCCGCCCTGCGAACCACCAACAATACCCAGGTGCTTCGGCGAAGTGACTTTGCGTTCGATCAGATCTTCCGCCACAGCGATGAAATCGTCGAAGTTGGTCTGGTGGTTTTCCTGCATCGCGGCCTTGTGCCACTTGGGACCAAATTCTCCGCCACCGCGAATGTTCGCCAACACGTAGACGCCACCACGGGCGACCCAACTGGTGCCCACCGTTGCCGAATACTTGGGGCGCATCGAGACTTCAAACCCGCCGTATCCATACAGCATGGTGGGGTTGTTGCCGTCAGCCTTGTAGCCATTGGGCGTGAAGATGAAGTAGGGAATTTTGGTGCCGTCCTTGGACACGGCTTCGAACTGGTCAACATTCATGCCCTCGGCGTCGAAGTATTCGGGCGTGCTCTTCACTTTTTGGCCAACTTCTCCGTTATCAACGAGATACAGGCTCGAAGGAGTCAGAAAGTCGGTGTAGTTGATGAAGAAGACATCGCTTTCATCATCGGTGCCCAAGACACTGACAGTGCCCAGCCCCGGCAGGATGATTTCTTCCTTGGTCCAGCCGCCGTCTTCCAGAGTGTACTGGTAAAGCTTGCCACGCACGTTGTCCATCGTGGTGACCAGCACGTGACTGAGGGTGCTTGCGACACCACTGAGGGCCACGCGGTCCTCGGGCTCAAACAGCACTTCAAAATCGCGGGCACCGTTCATGAAGGCGATCAGGTCGATGGACAACAAACTGTCCTGCAGGTAGGTCTTGCCGCCGATTTCCCAATCGGTGCGCAGGGACACCAGCAGTTGGTCTTTGAAAATGCCCTGGACCTTGGCGTCTTCAGGAATTTCCAGCTTCGTGTACTTGCCGTCGAACAGCAGCGACATCGTGCCGCGGAAGAACTCGGGGGTCTTATAAGCCAGGTCATAACGCCCGTCGCGGGTGTGCATACTGTATACGCCGGCCGAGACGTCCGTCACTTCGCCTTCATAGACCAGGGTTGCGGTGCTCAGGTCGGTGCCACGCTGCCATTCTTTGGCCTGCCGCGGGTAGCCCGAATCCGTCAAAGAGCCCTCGCCAAAATCGGTGCCGATCCAAACAGTGTCGCGATCTTTCCAACTGACGCTGGCCTTGGCTTCGGGCACGAAAAATCCGTCTTCCACAAACTTGCGGTCCACGGCGTCAAACTCACGGGTCACCGTGGCGTCACCACCACCGCGTGACAGGGAAATCAGAAAGCGGTCGTACTCCGGGTACAAACCGCTGGCGCCTTTCCAAACCCAGTTCTCATCTTCGGCGGTGGCCAGGGCGTCCACGTCGATCACCGTTTCCCAGACGGGAGTCTCGCTCATGTATTGGTCGAATGAGGTGCGTCGCCAGATGCCGCGCACGTGGTCCGCATCCTGCCAAAAGTTGTAGAACCACTCACCGTAAACACTGGGATAGGGGATGCGGTCGCTGGAGTTGAAAATATCCAACAGCTTTTCGTGGATGCCGGCAAATTCGGGCACGGTCTCGAGGGTGGCGGTGTCATTTCCGCTGCGCTCCTTGACCCACTCGAGGGCCTTCTCGCCATCAACTTCTTCAAGCCAGAGATAGGGGTCATCTTCACCGGCAAAGCCGGCCGAAGCGGCCAACAACAGGACGATCAGCAACAGGGCGTTTGCGAAGCGCATCGGAGTGCCTCCTTCTTGGAAATGCTCAGTAGCGGGGCTTTGGTCATTTTGACGTCTTGGATCAAAGATTCAAGCTGAAACGGCCAGAAGAAAGAGAAATCGACTTCAATTTGACGGTGCCTTCTATCTCTTTTTAAATCAATCAAATACGGCTGCCACCAATCCTCCGCAACGCCGCGTATACTGTATACGTCGTTATTTTTGAAAATTCACCTACAACAAACACTCGATCTGCCCGTACGATTCCTGCAGCAATCGGCCCCAGCCAAACAGGAGAACAAGATGCCGGCCTCACGTCTTCCCGCAATATTTCTGACCGTTCTGGCAACATGTGTGATCGTGACTGCGGCGGCCTCCGCCGGTGAGGTTGTCCAGGTTGATGGCCAAACCGTGGTCCGCAATCAGGAACCCGCACAGCCCAGGCTCGAGTTGGAATTGGAAGAACTGTGGCGACGCGGTGGCCAGGACGACGACGTGATGATCGGCCTGCCCGTCGAAGCGGTGGCCGACGAAGAAGGCCGCGTTTATCTGGCCGATCAACAGCTTTGCCAGGTTCATGTTTTTAACGCCGCGGGTGAAGCCGTCAAGACCCTCAGCCGCGAAGGTGACGGCCCCGGCGAAGTGCGCGGCCCGGTCGACCTGGTGCGCCTACCGGACGGCACTTTTGGGTTGTCCGAATTTTTCCCGGGCAAGATCACGAAGGTCACTTTTGACGACCTTCCCGCCGGTGAAATCAATGTCGATGTGAGCGGTGGCCAAACCGGTGGCTTCACCATGCAAACGATGGCCGCCTCCGCTGGCGACCACCTTCTCATTGCCGGATCGCGCTCACTGCCCCAGGAGAAATTCACCGAGCGCACCCACTTCCTGGCCGCCATCGACCAGGACGGCAAACAGACCGTGCGCTACATGGAACAGGTGTCGCGCATTCAGCGACCTCACAGTGTGGTTCATGAAAATGACTTCCTACCCAGTTTTCCTTTGGCCAGCGCCTTGGGCCCCGATGGGCGCGTGTACACTCCGCGTGATCGCGAGAACTACGCCATCAATGTCTTTCTACCCGACGGCACCCTGGATCGCGTGATCGAACGGCCATCATTCGAAACCTGGAAGCGCAACAAGTTGGACACCCAGCGGGTGCGCACTCTTTTCGAATCCTGGGCGGGAGCAAATCCCGACACCTGGCCCCGGTTTGACCTGAAAAAAACCGAGCGCGCCATCAACACCCTGCATGTCGACGGCCAAGGCCGGCTGTGGGTGCAACACAGCCGCAGCAACCGCAACCTGCCCGAAGGCAACTTTCTCAGTCTCGACCTTTACGATGCCGACGGGCATTGGCAGCGTGAGGTGCGGTTCGTATGTGAAGGCAGTTCGATCAGTGACGGGGTCCGTTTTCTGGGCGACGGCCGGATATTGCTGATCAAGGGGTTTGTTGTGGCGCGCCTGGCTTGCCTCGGTTCGGGCAATGCGACTCTGGGTGAGGACGATACCGAGACCATCGAAGTGATTTGCTATCGGTTGCCCTCGATCTAGAGGTCTATATTTATTCGTTGCACTGCAACGCTTTATAACGTTTTCGTAAACCCGTTGCCCATTCGGTCAATACGCCCTACCCTCCCCGAAGACCACACACCCGAAAGGCCTTCATGGCGATCCGCATATCAAAATCCAAATATCTCAATGGCCTGCAGTGTCCGAAACTGCTGTGGACCCAGTTCAACCAACGCGATTTGATTCCCGAGCCCGGTGCCGGCCAGATGCACATCTTCAACACCGGCCACGAAATCGGCGACCTGGCCAAGCTGCTCTATCCCGATGGCATCGAAGTGCCCATGAATTACGAAGACCTTGCGGCCACCGACCACGAGACGGCGGTGCTGTTGAATTGCCCCAGCGCCGACCGCGTGCCCATTTTTGAAGCCAGTGTGCTGATCGACAACCGCTACTGCCGGGTTGATGTCCTGGTGCCCGTGCCCGACGAAACCGGTGAAGAGCCCAACCGCTGGGACCTCGTCGAAGTGAAATCGTCGACCCGGGTGCGGGACGTCAATATCAACGACGTCGCCTTTCAGTACGACGCCCTGACCCGCGCCGGCATCGTATTGCGCACGCTCTCTCTCATGCACGTCAACACGGGTTATGTGCGGGGCGAAGAGTTCGACGTGAAGCAATTTTTCCACCTCGAAGACATCACCGATCGCGTTCACAATGTGCTTGAGTACGTGCCGCGCACGGTCAACAAAATGCTCAACGTCATCACCGGACCAGACCCGGACACGCCCATCGGCAAGCGCTGCACTTCACCCTACACTTGCCCGCTGATTTCTCAATGCTGGTCCGTCTTGCCGGACAACAATGTCACCGATCTCTACTTCAGTGGTGGACGCGCCTTTGGCTACCTCGACGAGGGCCTGTTCAGCATCGCCGATGTGCCCGATGAGCGTTTGACCCATCAACAAAAAATCCAGAAAAAGGCCATCATCGCCAACGCGCCCCACACCAACGCCAAGCAGCTGCACAACTGGCTGGGTGAGCTTGCCTATCCGGTCTACCACCTGGACTTTGAAACCATGAACCCGGCCTTGCCGCCCTTCCCCGGCGTGCGGCCTTATCAGCGCATTCCTTTTCAGTTTTCGCTGCACATCCAGGACAGTCCCGGCGACGAACCGCGGCACGTCGCTTTCCTCGCGCGGGAAGCCAGTGACCCCCGGGCCGCCCTGGTCGAAGCCTTGCACGCCATCGGCGACGAAGGATCCATCCTGGCCTGGGCCATGGGTTTTGAAAAAGGCGTGCTCAACGACATGGCCGAATTGTTCCCCGCCGAGGCCGAGTGGTTGGCCGGGCTGACCGAACGCATGGTCGACCTGATGGTGCCCTTCCGCAGTTTTTGGTACCACCATCCCGACCAAAAAGGCAGCTGCTCGCTGAAGGCGGTGCTGCCCGCCATTACCAATTTGAGCTATTCAGAACTGGAAATTGCCGACGGGAACCACGCCTCGCGCGCCTATGCCGAAGTGGTCTACGGGCAAGCGGATGAGAAGACCAAACAGGCCGTCCTGGACCAGTTGTTGGCCTATTGCGAGCTCGATACCTTTGCCATGGTGGAAATATTGCGCGCGCTGCAAACTGTCTGACGGGTGTCAGGCACCCGACTATTCATTCTCGCTTTTTCGCTTGAGCAGTAGAAAAACCTCGCGAAAAGCGGCCACCACGCCCAAAAGCATGCCGACCACAGCGCCCCACGGTGTGATGTCGGCGAACTTCTCAACCAAGCGGCCCAAAAAATACCCGACCACCGGACCGGCCACCATCAGGCTTGGAATCAGGGTGTAGGTGCCAATATCCTTGGCCGTTTTGCCTAGCTTTTGGTTCAGGCGGCTATCCGGACCGGTGCCATCGGCGTTCATTTCCGCCTTTTCGGCCTTCATCCGCGAACGCAGCTTGCGCACCCGCTCCAGATCCGGGGCTTGGGGGTAGACCTCAAGCTCGTCATTCTCTCCGTCAGTCAAAACGTCCTCCTGTAGGGTTGAGTGCCCCAAAGTAACACTTGCCGGCTTTCTGGTTAAGCGCTTTCGAAATCTGCCGAAAATTGGGCCGATGGCTCCTGATGTATAAGGCCATCTCATTTTGGTATTCAGCAAAGGATATTCGGGGATGTCACCCAACCTGATCAAGGACGATGCGATTTGCGACCTGCACGGCCAGCCCCTGCACCCCAAATCGGCGACGCTGCTCAAGGCCCTCGACAAACTGTTGACCGTCGGCGCGTACTATTCGCCCGAACACGGACAATACCTGCAGGCAGCCATGAAGGCCCGGGATGAAATTGTGGGTGTCATTGGCGCCACCAATCATCATGTCGCCATCGAGATCACCGCTCAGGGCCTGATGGTGGGCAAACAGAACATCGATCCGCACCACCGCAATGTGCGGCTGCTGCACGATCTGTTGGTGCCCTTGAATATCGCCAAGTTGGAAATCGACGGCACCCTCAGTCCCGAAGACTTGCGCCAGGCTCTCGCCGCACTGCAAGAACACAAACAATCCCTCGGCCAATCGAATTCTTTCCAGGAAGTGGTCATCCACAACCTGCCCCCTTCGGTGCGGGCCGTCAGCTGCACGGTATTGCACAAGGCCGATGACGCGACCGGCGACCTTTCTCTGGACGACCTGCTCGGCCAATGGGGCACCGAAGACGAAGCCGAAACCGGCCCTGTGGCCGAAACCCAATCCGAACTTCTGGCTCAGGAATTCATGGACATGGTGGCCAAGATTCTGGAGAACCTCGAAGAGCTGGAACGTGAATTGGGCGTGCGTCCGCAGAATGAAAAAGACGGGTCCTACGTGACCCAGGCTGAACTGACCAACCTCAAGATCGCCTTGCAACGCCTGGTCGAAGTGAACCCGGATCCTGCGGACCTCGCCCAGCTCATCGCTCAGGCCCAGCGGGCCCTCGACCTGAGCCGCGACTCCCAATCGGTCAATCTCGTGTTTCAGATCCTGAAGAAGGACATGTCCAAAGAGAAAGACCCAAAAACAGAAAAGAAACCGCGCCCGCAAGCACCGGTCTCCTACAAGATGACCGTTGAACAGCTGTTGGGCACAGTGACAGAGCTTGAAAAATTGAAGGCCCCCGTGGCCGAACCCGTGGCCGGATCCAAGGCCAACCAATTGGGCGTCAGTTTGCACTTGCTGCGCTCCGATCCGCCACGAGCGCTGCGCACCACCATGGTCGACCTCGTGCACGAGGCCCTTGGCGAAACCGAATTTGCCGCCATCAACCTCGAGATCTGCGCCCAGGCCGCTCACACCATTGCCAGTGAAGATGGGGTCGAAAGTATTGATGACATCCTGCCCGTGCTGACCGGTGCCGTGCGGCAACGGAGGCCAGAACTGGTCGCCTCTTTCTGGACCCACCTGCTGAAGTTTTCGGCGGACAAACACCTGCCGGAACTGTGGCCCCACCTGGTGAACGATATTTTACTGGGGTTGGATAAAGCCTCACGGGAGTTGGTCTTGCCGCTGGTCGTAGCCGCTGGCAGCATTTCCCTGAAGGACGCCAAGAGACAGGGCCGGCGCCTGGAAAAACAACCCGCATTACAATCGCGCCCCAACTCGCGCGACCTCTTCCTGGCGCCGTTGCCCAGCACCTACAATGTGTTGGTTCCCCTGGCCGATTCTCCCCTGCGCGACTGGCTCGGCGCCGAGCTGTTTCGGGTGCTGCGGACCCATCCGGGCTCGCCCCTGGTCGAAGTCGTGATGACCGCCCTGGCCGAACACGAACCTCACAATACCGGCTTCTATCTGGACCTGATTCGTTATGGAACCGCCAAAGAACGGCCGTCCGATTTTCAACAGCAGGTTGCCAGCCTGCTGCAAGCCGCCCTGGCCACAGTCAGCGGCGACGCCCGCAAAGAACGGTGGGTAACACTCGGCCTGATCGAGCTGGCAAAGTTGGCCCCCGACCTGGCCGCCCCCTTGTGCGAGATGGTGGTTGCCGAACGCAAGCTCATCTTCTTCAAAGCCTGGCCCCCGGAACCCCGACAGGCCGCCATCAAAGCCCTGGCCCACATCACCGCGGAGGTCAAGTGACATGGAACAGCAGTTCAGCGATCTGATCATCCTTTTGGCCAGCGGCATCAACCAACGCCGGATGTATTTCGACAATCACCCCAAAGTGCGCAGCATCAGCGCCGAATTTGTCGGCACGTTGAAGCCGATGCTCGAGAGCGGCGTGCAGAACGAGTTCACTTTTGGCGTCCACGGCAGCAAGTTCATCCGCGAGGGCAAGTTTCTCGTCGGGCCGTCGATTGCCGGCCGATCATTGATCGAGTTCGCCGACCGCCTGGGCTGCGGTGGGTTTGTTTTCCGCCTGCCCTTGACTCGCAACGACGTCATCAATTTTTTCAGTCTCGGCGCCGCCACCAAGGAAGAACTCGAAGACCTCACGGCCGCCCGTAAACTGTTCGCCGAATCCGGTCTGGGACACATCGAGCTCGCCTCGCCGTTCACCGCCGAAGGTGATGAAGGAAGTGGCGGCGGCGACGGGGCAGATTCCGCGGTTCAAGAGGGCGTCGAGATGGATTTCATGGCGGCCGATTTTGCGCCACTGCTGCAGGTCTACCAGGCTCTCTACGAAACCGTGGCCACCAACAACCTGGCACTCAACGGCGACAACCGCATTGACCTTGATGAAGCCCGAGCACGCGGTGCCGAATTGGTCGCCGTGTCTGACCAGGGCGCGCTGGATGTCATGCAGTTCATGCGCTACCCCGACTTCGACAGTTACACCATCGGGCACTCGGTTCGCGTCGCGGCTCTGGGCGCCTTGCTCGCCCGCGAGTTGGGCTGGTCCCATGAATTGCAAAACGAAATCGCCACCGCCGGACTCCTGCACGATCTCGGCAAGGGCAAAGTGCCGGATGAAATTCTCTTCAAGCCCGGACGCCTCAACGATGATGAAAGAAGTGTCATGGAGACCCACCCAGTCCTCGGTGCGCGGGTCCTGTTGGCCAACGGAGAAACCAGCCCGATCGTTCTTTCAGCGGCGTGGGGCCACCACCTGCGCGAAGATGGGCGGGGCTATCCGGTGATGCCGGAGTGGTTCACCCGCAGCTCGGCCGCGGCCCTGATTCATGTCTGCGATGTCTTCGAAGCCCTGACGGCGGCCCGCCCCTACAAGCGCCCCATGGACCCCCGGCGAGCCTACGAAATCATGGTGGCCGACAAGGGCGCATTTCATCCCGCCATGTTGGCCGCTTTGGTTCGGGCTCTCGGACTTTATCCTCCCGGCAGCGAAGTTCTGCTCTCGGATCAACGACGGGCCGTGGTGGTGGCCAAAGGCGAATTGCCGGAACGTCCGCAGGTTCGGGTGACCCACGACGCGGAAGGGTTTCCCTTGTCCCGATCCGAGCAACCGGCCATCAACTTGTCGGGATCAAGCGACCTTGAGGTTATTGAGTTCGTCAGCGTTGGCGTTGAGCAACTTGGTGAGGCTGAAACGGAAGGCGTGATACAAAACGCCTAAATTGTTGTAAAACAAGAAATTACCATTATCGAATACTGTATACCAGTATTGTGTGTAATATACCACAGAGCCTTGTAACAAAAAACCACACAGTACCTCAATGGGGAATAACCCCCACTCTTTTAAACAATTCTTTATTTGATGTCAGAAAATCGGATCTCAAAACCCCTGAGAAACAAACCAATTAGCTCAAATATATCTCAAAAGTGACCCGGAACGGTCGAAATTAGAGACAGGGATATTCTATGGAGAGGAGGGTCACTATGTCTGAATCACTATCTAAAACAGATCAGGAAGAGGCGCACGCGGGGCCCGAATTGGGATCTGATTTGACCGATGCGCCGCAGGAATCGCCAGCCGTGGATTCGCCTCCACTGGCAGCGGAACACGAACAACTTCTCATCGCTCTGGACCGCATGTTGACGACCGGCAGCTACTACCCGCCCGGACACGCCCAATACGTAGCCGTCGCCGACCAGTGTGCCGATGCCGTAGCCGGAGCCCTGCACGGCCTGGCCTGCGTCGAGATTGAAGTCACCACCGAAGGCCTGGCCGTAGGTGGTGGAGTCGCCGAAAAAAGCAATCGCTGCGCCCAGCGTTTGTACGAATTGCTCGAGCCCCTGAATCAGGCTCTGCTCGAAATCCATGCCGATGTCACCACCGAAGATTTGCACGAAGCGCTGTCAGTGCTCAAGCACAACCACAAGCAATTGGCCGGCACCCGCGACTACCAGGAAATCGAAATCGAAGGCATGCCCCAGACCGTGTCGGTCACCGGGCGCAGCCTCTACGTGCGCACCAAAACCGGCAACGGTCCCGAGCAAACTTCGAGTCCTTTGAACGAATACTTCGACCCCAATACGATTCCGGATGCGGCCCTGGTGCCCACCCCGGAAGGCCAAATGATGGAGCGTGAATTCCTCGCCGTCATTCAGGGCCTGATGAAGGCGGGCAACGCCGCCCACCTGGATGCTCTGCGCGATGCCGGCGACACGCCGGTGGCCGAGATCCTCGGCACCTGGGTGCCGGATTTTGCCATCAAGTCGATCAAGGATATGCTCAATGCTCTGGAAGAGACCAATTCTGATGCTTCGATGTTGCATCACCTGGTCGGACATGCCCAAACAGCCCTGCAACTGACGGGCGACCCGCTTCTGGTCGAGCTGATCTTTGAAAAGCTGCGCAAGGAAAACAAAGCCAGCAAGAAGTCTCAGCCCTTGTTGGAAAAACGCCCCAAACCCGTCCGCAAAGCCACCACCTTCACCCTCTCACGGGCCGAATTGCGTTCCCTGATTGATGACGTTTACACCGAGGCCGATACCCTCGAGCCCCTTGAAGACATTGTCGCCCCGGCCCGCGCCGATGCCATCGGCATCTGCCTGCAGGTTCTGAACGTGGCCCCTTCCGACGAGTTGTCCGCCGGCATCACCACCTCCCTGGAAGTGATGCTGTCCTCCGAACACCTGAATGAGGTCGATCTGCAGGTGGCCGTCGACGCCTTGATCGATGTCTTCAAATACGACAAGCTCGAAACGGCCGAAGCCATGGTCTCCATGGTCTGCCCACCGCTGCGGCACGCTCACCGCGCCAAGTTGGGTCCTTTGTGGCTCAACGTGTGGAACGGATTGGCAAGTGCCCAGCAATACGAGCGGGCCTGGCCCTTCGTGGTCAACGAACTGCTGATGGGCATGTGGTGGGAAGACCCGCGCGAAAAAATCGCGCTCTACAACGCACTCAGTTCCGTCCATGTGGCCGACCGCACCGACCTGCTCATCAGGTTGGAAAACCTGCCCGCACTCAAGGAAAAGATCCTGGCCAAAGAGCTGTTCCACGTGCCGGCGCCGCTGCTCTATGGCGTCCACCAGTTGTTGATGATGTCGTCGCTGACCGATCTGCACGGGCCCTTGATGCACCAGCGCCTCGAGTATCAGAAGGCCCACCCGCTGGCGACCATTCTCATGAACGGTTTTGCCGAATACAACCACGCCCACCGGCAGGCCTATCAAGCGATCCTGATCCAGGGAGTGTCTGAAAAGATCGCCCCCGAGATGCAGGACGTCGCCACCCGGCACCTGAAAGGGACCTTGAATCGGCTGCCAGCCGAACGTCGGGAAGAACCCTGGGTCACGGAAGCCATTCGTTGGCTGGGAAAATTGGGCACGGCCAAGACGCGGCCGGTGCTGAAGAAAATCGTCTCTGATAAAAAATTTCTGCTGTTCCCGGAATGGCCTGCGGCCTGCCGGAATGCTGCCAGCGACGCCCTCGCTGGAGTGAACACGTCCGATGAGAGGGATCGCCATGATTTCCACAGATAGCAATTCGAATGCCGACATCGATCCGGGTCGTTTCAGTGATCTGATCATTCTGCTTTCGGGCGGCATCAACCAGCGACGGTTGTATTTCGACACGCACCCCAAGATCAAGAAACAGAGCGAATCATTCGCCAGTCAATTGCGCGAACGTTTGAACAACTCTGGCGAGACGGCCTTCTTTTTTGGCGTGCTCAACGGCAAGTTCATCCGCGATGGCAAGTACCTCATCGGGCCGTCCATCGCAGGCAAGAACCTGATCGAGTTTGCCGAAAAAATGTGCTGCGGCGGGTTTCTTTTTCGCAAGAGTGTCGAGGCAGAGGAAGTGGCGGCCTTTTTCCGGGTCTCGGCCGAATTGCGCGACCCCGCCGACAATCTGGATGAAGCCCGGGCGCTGTTTGCTTCCGAAGGCATCCGCAATATCGAACTGTCGCCGTTTTATCGCGAAGCGGGCTCAAGCCAGAACGTCCCCAGCCAGGATCTGTCGCTGATTGATCCGGGCCTGATCCAATTCGACTTCAGCGAGCACGACGACGAAGACGGCGGCATGGGCAAGACCGTCTCCGAAGAACTCGCCCCGCTGTTGCCCATCTTCCAATCCATGTACGAAGCGGTGACGGACAATAACATCAACATTTCCCGCGACAAGGATCTGGACCTGGCCCAGACATTTTCCGTGGGCGAGGACCTGCACGATGTCTCGGACCGCGAAACCATGGACATCATGAACCTGATGCGGTACCCGGATTACGACAGCTACACCATCGGGCATTCGGTGCGGGTTTCCACCCTGGCGCTGACGGTGGGCCGGGAAATGGGTTGGCCTGAAGAAGGCTTGGCCGAGTTGGCCACCGCCGGCCTGTTGCACGACATCGGCAAGGCCAAGGTGCCCGAAGAGATCCTCTACAAACCCGGCCGCCTGGATGCCGACGAACGCAAGATCGCCGAAAGCCACGCCGCCATTGGCGCCAATATTTTGCTCTCCCGCGGCGAAGCCAGTCCCTTGGTCATTGCCGGTGCCTGGGGTCACCACATCCGCCACGACGAAGGCGGCTACCCGCCGCTGCCCGAGTGGGCGGTGCTCAGTCCCATCGCCGGGTTGATCCAAATTTGCGATGTCTTCGAAGCCTTGACCGCGGCCCGGCCCTACAAGTTGCCGATGCCTCCGCGTCGCGCCTTTGAGATCATCCTCAAGGACAGGACCGCATTTTGTCCACGTGCTCTGGCGGCGCTCATCCGCTCGATCGGTTTGTACCCGCCCGGCAGTGAAGTGATTCTGAATGATGGCACCCGCGGTTATGTAGTGCGCAAGGGCCCGGATTGGGAGCAACCCGAAGTGCGCCTGACAGAATTGAAGGATGGCACCAGGTTGGACAAGGAAGACCAGGTCGTCAAGCAGTTGCACATCGAAGAAGACCTCGAAGTGGCCGATTTCCTCATGGTGGGCCTGGATCCGGAACAGTCCGAAGGCGGCGACGCCACCAAGGAACTGATTGAGGAGACTTCGCGGGAAATCGACGCCATCATGGAAGACGCGACGACCTGATTTCTGGGTTGGGATAGAAAAAACACCCCGGTTCATCACCGGGGTGTTTTTATTTCAGCGCAGGCTTGTGGATCTACTTCTTCAGCGTCTCCGGTTGCTTGGCCGCGTTCGGTGTCGCTGGTGCAGGCGTCTTGCGCGTGCCCGAACCCATGGAGCAATTGCCCTCGAAGAACACGCCTTCGTCGATCACCAGACGCTTGGTCTTGATGTCGCCCTCGACGTGGGATCCGCTTTGCAATTCGATTTTGTTTTCGGCCACAATGTTGCCAAAGAGCTGGCCGCCAATAATGGCGTTTTTAACATTGCAGTTGGCGTGCACGACGCCCGTCTTGCCGATGACCAGGCTTTCAGGCGTGCCGATGTCGCCCTTGAATTCGCCTTCGATTCTCAACGTGCCATTAACAACGACCGTGCCATCAAACTTGCATCCTTGCGCAATGATGGACGTCTGGCCGGAAGCCATGGTCTGATTCTCGGGTTCTTTGTTGAACATCTTCATCCTCCTTGACCCGTGCGACTGGGGCGCCGGGTGTTCAAAATGCGGAGCCAAAGCGCCACATTAGCACCATTGACTGATTCGTACAGCCTATTTCTGTTCGGGTTCTCCCGCCACGATTTGGCGTGGGTCGATGGCCTCGCCCTGCTCCCAAATTTCGAAATGCAGGTGGGTTGCCGTTGTCTGTCCGGTGTTGCCCACGTAGGCCACAACCTGGCCCGCAGCCACGCGGTCGCCGTTATTGACCGCGCTGCGGCTGCAATGGCCGTATACGGTTAAGTAACCCATCCCATGTTGGATTTCAACAAAGTTTCCCAGGAAATCGTCAAACCCGGTGCGGGCCACGACACCTGCTGCCGACGCCACAATCGGGCCGTCTGCTGGCCCGGCGATGTCGATTCCCAGATGAGGTTTGATACCCCGAGCCTGGCTGCCTTTGACAAACTCCTGAGTTACAAAACCCGCGGCTGGCCATTGGCTCGGGCGTGGGCTTTGCACCACTGAGGCAGCCCGTCGCATGCCTTCAGCCGATGAACCAGGGCTTTGGTCGGCCCAAACCGCCATCAGGGTATCGCCTTCGGCTGCGCCGAGACCCTCGACCCCCAACATCATCAGCAATTGTTCCTGGGCCTGGCGCATGTCTTCCAGATGCACCGCCAATTCATGAGCCACCTGAACCTCGGCCCGGGATTTCTCCAACTGTGATTCCAATTCCATAATGGCCTGTCGCTCATCATGTTTGGTGGCAAAGCTGTGCATCAGCAAGCCTAAGAAGCCCGTAAATATCAGGACCAACAGCAGCAATAGAAACACCACGGGGCGACTGATGCCGTACTCCCGTGAGGCGCGTTCGTCCGATGACATGACAATGATTCGAGTATGGGCTGGAATCCCCACGAGTCCTCCTGGGCTCGGCTCAAGCGTCCGATTACTGACCGGTCGTGTCAGCGGATTCGTCAGCTTCGGCTTCGTCGTCAATCAGGGCCAATTGGCCCTTTCGGTTCCCCTGGCCGCTGCGAGCTCGCGGGAACCACAAAGTGAAGGTCGTGCCGCGGCCCAATTCGCTGTCCAGTTCGATCCGTCCCCCGTGTTCATGCACGATGCGGGCCACAATCGAAAGCCCCAGGCCCGTGCCTTTGCCGTAGTCCTTGGTCGTGAAGAATGGCAGGAAGATGCGCCCCTGGGCCTCTTCGGGAATGCCCTCGCCGGTGTCGGTGAAACGCACGCGCAATTCGCCCGCACCGCCGTCATCCAGCACGATATTCACGGCCCCACCTCCGGACATCGCATCCAGGGCATTGGCCAACAAATTGAAGAAGACCTGCTCCAACTCGTTCCGGTTTCCGTACACGGCGGGTTCCGTTTCGTGGACAATATTCAATTCGACATCGGCGACTTTCAACTTTTTTTCCATCAGATAAATCGTATCGCTGATGATCTCTGAAAGGTCGACTCGCCCACGTTCCGATCCGGTCGGACGTGCGAAGTTCAACAGCCCTTTGATGATGCCGCGGCACTGTTCTGTCTGTCGGATGATGCGATGAATGTCTTCGCTGTCGTCTTCATCTTCGATGGTTTCTTCGAGCATTTGCGCCGACAACAGGATCGCTCCCAGCGGCGTATTCAACTGGTGGGCGATGCCCGCTGCCAGTTGTCCAATGCCCGCCAGCTTTTCGGTTTCACTCATGCGGCTTTCGAGTTGTTTTTCGCTGGTCACATCGCGAGCAATAACGGTGAAACTCTTGTCTTTTTCCGCCATCGGGCCGCGGCCTGGCTGGATGTAGGAAAACGTCAGGCTGAGCTGGGTGACCGCTTCGGTGTTCTTCTTTTTGACCTGGACTTCATAGGTGAGACTGCGGCCAACGCGTTCGACATCCTGGAAAATTTCCAATACCGGCACATCCAGGCCGGTCTTCAATTGGCAGATGTTGACACCCAAAGCATGGCGGCGGTAGACCCCAAAAAGTGTCTCCGCTTTTTTGTTCCACTCCTGCACGTGGCCTTTGTGGTCGAGCAGGAAAATGGCCTCGCCGGCGTGGTTGATGATGCTGCGGTACTTGTGTTCGCTGCGCCGCAAACGCAGGTGCCCCAGCTCCCGCACCCGAAGCCTGAAGAACATGCTCCAGCCCACCACCAAAAGCAGAAACTGAAAGGTGCCGGCTCTCAGCATCCCCGTGATAATCGCGCCGGATTCCCACTCATATTTCCACAGCGCCGGCAACGACCCGGTCGCCTGAAAGGCCCGGCTGAGGCTGACGATATTGTAGCCCAGGTAGAGAAGCGAACCCACAACCAGCAGAGATAGAATCAGGCGCAGTTTGAGGATGCGCCCTACCGAAAAGCGGCGGGTGAAAAAACGGTAAACGCTCGTTGACTTGTTCGTCTTCATAGTCGATCCACTACAATTCCGTATCCACGCCCATGATCTTCAGCAATCGGATCAGGTCGTCGTCCGAGTAGAACCGCAGCTGAATCGACCCTTTGCCCGTTTTCGAATCGCGATCAATGGCGACAGGAGAGCCATAAACCTGTTCTGAACGTTCCATCAGTGCCCGCACCGTTGGGTCCACTGCAGCCATCTTCGCTTTGCGGGTTTTGCGGGTGGGCTTGGCACCCCCGGAGCGGGCTCGCGCCTCACAATCGCGAACAGACAACCCTCTGGTATAACATAATTTAGCCAACTGCAACCGCGCGGGCCCAGGTGGCATTCCCAGCAAAACCTTGGCGTGTCCCTTGGAAATTTTCCCCTCTTGAAGCAGCCCCAGGATCTCTTTTTCGAGAGATAGAATGCGGACCATATTAGCCACACCGCTGCGGCTTTTGCCCAGCATCGCCGCTAATTCTTCCTGAGTGGCGCCATAGGCCTCCATCAGGTTGCGGTAGGCCTCGCCTTCTTCAATAGGGCCCAAGTCTTCGCGCTGGATATTCTCTAACAGTGCGATCTTCAAGGCTTCGGTTTCTTCGTAAGAACAGATCAGGACGGGAATATCGGTCAAGCCGGCCAAACGACTGGCCCGCACCCGCCTCTCACCGGCAACCACGCTATAAAGCAGTCCTGCTGCCGGCGCCAAGCTGTCCGGATGCTGCCTGGCGCTCTCGCCGCCGCTCAGCTTGCGTACCAAAACCGGTTGCAGCACGCCAACCTGCTTGATGCTTTCCGCCAATTCAGCCAACCTTGCCTGATCAAACAACTTACGCGGCTGATCAACATTGAACCCAACCGCCTCCAGGGGCACCGTGCTGGACAATTCATTGCTCGTCGGCGCGGCTACAGGGCTGGGTTCACCTCTGAAATCTGACCCATTCAAGAGGGCGGACAACCCTTTGCCAAGGACCCGGTTCTTGCTCATCTTCGCACCCCTCCTGCACCAAATTCGGCGCAGATCTGTTCTTGGATTCTACGACTAGATGTTCTTGGCGATCACTTCTTGAGCCAGGTCCAGATAACTGCGCGCCCCGACGCAGTCCACATCATAAAGCAGGATTGGCTTGCCAAACGACGGCGCCTCGCTCAAACGTACATTGCGCGGAATCTTGGTTTGGTAGACCGTTTCGCCAAAGAAGTCGATGGCCTCTTCTGCGACCTGATTGGACAACTTCAGGCGGCCGTCCCACATCGTGAGCAACACGCCCTCCAACCTCAGTTCTGTATTCAACCCGCGCTGCACCAACTGCACTGTGCTTAAGAGTTGGCTCAAACCCTCAAGCGCATAGTATTCACACTGGATGGGGATCAGAACTGAGTCCGCGGCGGTCAGCGCGTTGAGCGTGAGCATGCCCAAACTCGGCGGAGTGTCGATGACGACAAACTCATACCGCTCCCGCAGCGACCCGACTGCTTTCTTGAGGAACTGCTCCCGGTCTTCCTGAGTGACCAATTCCACCTCAGAACCGGCCAGGCGCCGGTCCGTCGGAATCACGTCCAAATAGGAAATCTTGGTATTCTGGACACATTCTGCGATCGACGCCGACCCCAACATAAACTCATAACTGGTTCCGCCATTGGGGCTTACACCGACCCCGCTTGAAGCGTTGCCCTGGGGGTCCAGGTCGATCAAAAGTGTTCTTTTTTCCGCGACAGCGAGACTGGCGCACAGATTAACTGCTGTCGTGGTCTTGCCGACTCCACCTTTTTGGTTGGAGATGGCGATGATTTTACCCATGGCGGAGGCCCGCCTTTCCTCGATTAGTGGTGTTTTGCTGCAGGAGGACAATCTACAAGGACGGGTGTCTCGCCGTCAAGAACTCGCGGGACAGCGCTCGTGTTCCACGTGGAACAAAGCTGCGCCGACAGGCCCCTTGTTCCACGTGGAACAGTCCGGCGCTGTTCTTAGGAAGACACTTTATATGTGCTCAAGACCAGGGAGGCCGCGGCAGGGCTCGTGGATTTCGGAGAAACCACCTGTTGGCGTTGCGGGACACAACGAGCGCCGGCGACAACTAACGGTTCAGACGGAATTTCCAACTCCGCCACCAGGGCCTCAGACCATTTTTGCCTAGGAGGGTAAAAGCGGGCAATCACCACGGCCCCGCCTTCCGGCAGGGCGCGCTCTCCCAGCGCTTGATTCAATCCGGCCAAAACAACCGGGTCGGGCAAACGCAAGGCCTTCATGGATACCAACGCACGGGTGAGCGGAAAATCAGCCACGGTGGGAGTTTCGCCCCAACGGGCATTCCAAACGTGTACTGGATGATCGGGCGTGATTTTGTTCAACCTCTCCAAAAACCAGGCCCGCTTCTCTCGGGGCTCGACCAGCCAAGTCTTCAGAAGGGGCAACCGACTCGCAAGCAACTGGTGCCAAACAAAGCCCGGCAAACCACCACCAGAGCCCAGGTCAAAATAGCCCCAACAATGCTCCCGAGCCGACGACAAACCCTCCACCTCATCCAAAGCCACCCATGCATCCCGGCACTGCCCAATCAAGCCGGCCGTCCGAGCCATGGTGTCTTTACGGCTCACCAGGTTGATCTGCCGGTTCCAACGCATGACCTCTTGCTGGAATTGCCCCATGG
>JADGEP010000200.1 GCA_016744275.1 Candidatus Krumholzibacteriia bacterium
GTAAGTGCAGTGATGTGCTCAGCCGACCGGTACTAATAAGCCGTGAGGCTTAATCATTCTCTTTCTTTCTTCGGAAAGAACGAAAAACAGACGTTGTGATGTGCGTCTCAAGAACTACTCTCCATATTCAGTTGTCCAAGGACGACATCCGTGACGCGGGGACGCGAGCGGATATGTCTTTCGGCGGCGATAGCGCGTGGGCACCACCTGTTCCCATTCCGAACACAGTAGTGAAACCGCGTTGCGCCGATGGTACTGCAGGGTTGCCCCTGTGGGAGAGTAGGTAACCGCCGGATTATCCAAAGCCCCTGACCAATAGGTCAGGGGCTTTCTTTTTGCCTGGAAGTGTCTTACGATCACGAATTGACTGGCCCGTTGCCCTCTATTTAGTCTTGGGGCGCGGGCTTTTTTGTTGGGATGGGGTCGTTGGTGGCCCTATCTTTGAGACCGGATTTCCGTTTGAAAGAAGGCGTTTTTTTCGCCTCACCTCAGGCAGCATCTCGGAAAGTGACACCGCCTCGAAACAAAGAAGGTTTAGCGTGTTGGATCTCAATCGAGTCGACTCTCACCTGGAAAACATCGTGGCCAGCAGAGATGGGGGAATCGAATCCTCGGGTACTCTCCGCGTGCACGAAGTGGAAATGTATGGCCTGATGGCCGTGATGGGCGTAGCGCATTGTACGGCACGCATGTGGTCCTTGGAATCAGGCACATCCGGCTGCCAGGAATGGGCACGGCAAGCTGCCGAGTTGGCTAATACTGAGGGACGTCTGCTGCTGAAGGTCGTTGGTCGGGACATCCTGCATAAAACCGATGTGGGGGGCGTGAAGGTGATGCGGCTTGAGGGCAGCGATTTTGTCTCTCAATTGGTGGCAGCTGCCGAAGAAATGGCGAGCCGGTTGCAAGCTGATGGTCTTGGAGATGCGGTGGAGGGGATCATGGCGGGGCAATTTGTGCCTCACCAGGCGAATCAGCCGGGCCAGGAAGTGCTGATGAGTTTGCGTCAAGACCCGGCGTTTGGCCCCTGTGTGGTTGTGGGAATTGGAGGCACGCTGACCGAATGGTACGGCGGGGGTGGCAGTGACCAGGGCGATGCCGGCAGCACGGTGGTTTTTCCTGCCCACGAAATGACGGCGGAGAATGTGCGCCTGGGATTGACGGCCCATCCGATGTTGAAGCTGCTTTGTTTGCCCTCCCGATTGTATGCGGAGGCACCGATGCAACTTGAGAAGCTGGTGGAAGCCGTGATGGGGTTGGCAGCCGTGGGGCAACATTGTGGGCCAGCTGGAAAATCGCCTTATACCCTGGAAGAAATTGAAATCAATCCGGCCGTTGCCAGCAATGGTGATCTGGTTGCTCTTGACGGGGTGGGCTTGCTCAGTCGCCGCAAGTGGGATGATGTCATTAGGCCAGCTGCGCGGATCAACAACCTGTTGGAACCGCGCAGTGCCGTGGTTATGGGAGTGAGTGCCAAGGGGGCTAATCCTGGACGCATCATTTTGGACAATTTGCTCAAATCCGACGGTATCTCGGCAGAGCGGATCTATGTGATCCATCAGCGAGAGACTGAGATCTCCGGAGTGCCCTGTTTGGCCAGTGTGGAGGCGTTGCCTGAGAAGTGCGATCTGGCTGTGGTGGCGATTCCAGCGCAAGGGGCATTGGAGGCCATCGAGGCGTTGGTTGAGCATGATCAGGCGGCCAGTATTATTCTGATCCCCGGCGGATTCGCTGAAAGTGGCGAAACCGGGCTGGCCACCGCCATCGAAGATGTGCTCAAGGTCGGTCATGCGCGACCGCAGAGCGGTCCGGTTATGGTTGGGGGCAATTGCCTGGGTATTGTCAGTCGCGACAACTACAACACCTTCTTTTTACCAGATTACAAATTGCCGTTTCATCCAGGCTTGGGCGAGAACCTGGCCGTCGTCAGTCAGTCGGGCGCCTACCTGGTGACTTTCGCGAGCAACTATGATGGCGTGATCCAGCCAAGGGCCAGCATCAGCTTTGGCAACCAGATGGATTTGACCGTCGCGGACTTCCTGTGTCACTTTAATGGGGTCTCGGAAGTTGATGTGATTGCATGTTATGTGGAAGGGTTCAAACCCGGAGATGGGGACCGCTTTCTGCAGGAATGTCGGCGAGCAAAAGGGTTGGGCAAAAAGGTCATCATCTACAAGGCGGGCAAGACGGCCTTGGGAGCACAAGCCGCTGCGAGCCATACTGCAAGCCTTGCGGGCGACTATGCTGTTGCACGGGCCTGTTTGCAAAGTGCAGGCGCCACGGTGGCCGAATCGTTGGACGAGTTTGAAGATTTGATCAAGACCTTCACCCTGCTTGCCGGCAGGGCAGTTGAGGGATTGAGAACGGGAATCATCAGCAATGCGGGTTTTGAATGTTCGACGGTGACCGATCGGCTGGAGGGGTTGCAACTCGCAGAATTTGATGCCAAGACCCAGGCCCGTCTGGATGCGGTCTTGCCCGGCTTTGCCCACCGCAGCAACCCCATTGATTGCACGCCAATGACAGGCACGGACGCATTTTGCGACAGTTGCGCGGCGATTTTGGACTGCCCAACGGTGGATCTGGCTATTCTGGCGGCCGTTCCGGTTACCCCGGCGTTGAACAACTTGCCGCTCAGTACTGAGGGCAAACACCGTGAAAACCTGGAGGCCGAGGGCTCGCAACCCCGTCTCATGGTTGACATTATTGCGGGTTCCGCTAAACCTGCTGTAGTTGTGGTCGATTCCGGTAGGATATACGGCCCCATGTGCCGGTTGATCGAACAGGCGGGAATTCCCGTGTTCCGCAAGATCGACCGTGCGGCCCAAGCCCTGGCGGCCTTTTGCCGAAGTTAGGAATCTGAAGATGAAGAAGTTCTGGATTGTGTTTGCCATTGTTGCGGTGATCATCGGCGGTGGATTTGGAATGATGTGGTACACGTTCAGCAACCTTGAGCAAACCGTCTCGGTTGATGGTGGCGTGTTGGTTTGGGAAGTGTCGGGCAGTTATTCCGAAGAAAAGGACACGTCCTTTTGGGGGCAGGTGCAAGGCGGTGGGGCCATGACCACCCGCGAGCTTCTATTCAGTCTGTACCGGGCGGCCGAAGATGAGCGTATCACTGCCATGGTGCTGGACATGCGATCGCTGTCTACCGACTGGGCCAAGATTGATGAAATCCGGGCGGCGGTCGAAACGTTCAAGGAATCGGGCAAGCCGGTGATCGCCTATTTTGATGCCGCGGGAACCCGCGAATATGCTTTGGCCTCGCTGGCCGACCAAGTGGTGGTTTCGCCGGAAGCCAATGTCATGGTTTTAGGCATCTCGGCTGAGATGGCGTTCATGAAAGACACCCTGGATAAGCTGGGCATGGAAGCGGATTTTGTGCATGTGGGGGCCTACAAGTCGGCACCCGAGCGCATGACCCGGGCCTCGGCCAGTGACGCCAATCGCGAGATGATCACTTCGATCGTAGACGACCGCTATGATGCACTGGTGAATATGATGGCCACCAACCGCGGCGTCGAGACGAGCGTTGTTGACGGCTGGATTGATCATGGCATGTTTGACGCGCCGGCGGCATTGGCCGCGGGCCTGGTCGATACGACCATGTATTACGACGAAATGTTCGCCCACCATTTTGGCGAAGATGACGTGACTTTTATTGAGGATTACCAGCTTTCGCCGCCCAAGAAGAGCAAAACGACCCACACCGTGGCTATTGTGCATGTGTCGGGCGTGATCATGCCGGGCACCAGCCGGTTTGACCGATTCCAAGGCCAGATCGCGGGCAGCGAGACGATCACTGACCAGCTGAGCTCGGTGGCTGATGACGATGATGTGGATGCCGTGATCCTGCGGATCGATAGCCCCGGTGGCAGCGCTTTGGCGAGCGATCTGGTGTGGAACGAGATCCGCAATCTGCAGGTCAACAAGCCGGTCATTGTCTCGATGAGCGGCATGGCCGCCAGCGGCGGGTACTACATTGCCTGTTTAGGCGACTCCATTTTTGCCGACCCGGGCACGTTGACGGGCTCGATCGGTGTCTATGCCGGCAAGATGAGCCGCACCAAGATGTACGAAAAAATCGGCGTCAATCGCGAGTTCATCACCCGTGGCGCCAACGCCCTCTTGTTCAGCGACGAGGGCACCTTCACCGATCGGCAACGAGTTCTCTTCCAGGCCCAGATGGACAATTTCTACGAAAGATTCCTCGAGAAAGTGGCCGATGGCCGCGACATGACCCGCGACGAGGTGCATGCGGTGGCCCAGGGCCGGGTTTGGACCGGGCGCCAAGGCATGGAAGTGGGCTTGGTGGACGAGTTGGGCGGTTTGCGCCGGGCCATCGATTCGGCCAAGTGGATGGTCGGCCTGAAGCCGGAAGATAAAGTGAGCCTGGTGACATTTTCAGAAGAATTGACCCTTTTTGAACGCATGCTGGTCAAGAGCCTGCGCGACAATGGCGTCATGGCGCAATTGGCAATGGCCGCTTTCCCGACCGAGGCGTTGCTGGGCGCATCTCCGGCCAGTGCCGTGATGCCGGTGCCGACTCTGCTGGAATCTTTGCGCCGTGATGGAACTTTGGCAGCTGTGTCCCTGTTGGATGGCCGTCCGGTGGCCATGATGCCGTTTTGGATCAACTTGAACTGATCAGAAGAACTGATTTGAAGGAGAATTGCGGGCATGGATCCCTTTTTGGATGAACAAGAATCGAGCGGTGGTGGCTTTGATCCGATGAGCCTGGTGAGGGCATTTTGGCGCCGCAAGATGCTGTTCTTCGTGCCATTTATCCTGTGTCTGTCGATGGCAGGCATTGCGATCAAGACAATGACGCCGATATATGCCTCGTCGGGCCAGGTGTCGATCAAATTTGAGGGCCTCAATAGCAACTTGTTGACGGACCCGAGCCGCCGTTATGGGCGTGCGCGCAACATCGACGCGATGGCCTATCACGAAATGAACATGCTGCTCACCTCGCCCGATTTCCTGGAAAAGATGGTGCTCGAGTTGCGTTTGCAGGATGCCCTGCGAGCGGTTCCGGTGGCTGAAGGCGATACGCCTATGTCCGAAGAACGGGCTATCCGCAAAGCGAAGTCGCGGCTGGCGTCCATGGTTCAACTCAAGCAAAATGGGCCGCGACTTTTTCGCCTGGAGGTGCGGGATCCGGATCCTGAGCAGGCCTTCAACCTGGCGACCTTCATTCTCAATAGATTTGTCGAAGAGTACCGTGCCAGCCAGATGGCAGCCAGCACTTCGACGCGGGAATTTCTGCAGCGTCAGCTGGATGTTTATGAGCAGGATTTGACCGAAGCTGAAGCGGCGCTAACCGAGTTTCAGGCTGGCATGGCCTCTGAGAGCTTGCAGAACAATCCCATCAATGCTCTGAATTTGGGTGTCGCCCAAGCGAATCTGGGCACGGCACGTGAACGTTACAACGGCACAGATGCCACCGAGATGGCCGACCTGGGCCAGGGCATGCGCACTTTGCTGGGAAGCGTACCGGGCACCGGCAAATACATGGCCGATGACATCGTCAAGTCGACGGTTGCCGAAATGGAAGTCGTTGGACTCGAACTGCGGCTGCACAATACCGGCACCCGCGATACTCGCGATCTCGAAACTCGGGTGGGGCAACTGCGGGTACGTTTGAACACCCGAATTGAAGACATGGTGGCCCTGGAGTATACGAATCTGAGTTATCTGGATCAAAACCAGATCAGTCATTTTGTTTATTTCAGCCTGTACCGGTCCGGGTCGCGCCGCGTCATGGATCGCCTGGCTGTGAAAATACAGGAATTCCGCGACTTCACTGCCCGGCGTCCTGGTCAGTCCACGCGTATTGCGGAATTGCAGGCAGATGTCTCAACGACCCGCGGCCTGGTCGCCAGCATTGAAACGGAAATCACCCAGCAGACCATGAATCTGGAGGCGAGCGAATCGGAACTCGGCATGCAGATCCGCATCCGCAAGACGCCGCACCTGGTTTACCGGCCCGTTGAGCCGGACAAGTTGAAGCTGACCCTGATGGGCGTGGTGCTCTCCCTGGGCATTGGTTTGGGCCTCGTCATTTTGGCGATTTTCCTGGACCGCAGTTTCAATTCCGTCGAGGACATCGAACGCACGTTGGGCTTGACGGTGATCGGCACCTTGCCCGTCATTGAGGATGACCACTTCGAGCGGAAGAAGAAGGTCAGAATATTGCGTTGGGCCACCATCATCTTGGGCATTGTCGCTGTGGGGGCCGTGGGCTTCCTGGTGATTTATCCCCGTCTCGGTTGAGACGGGAATTGAGAAGGCTGATATGAGCAACGAATCCCGAGCCGGCGGCGGCACCCTGTTTGATATCGAATCGCCCATGGCCATCGAATTGCGGCGCATCATGATCCGCATTGGCCGCAAGGTCGATTTTGACCGCAAGCGCGCCCTGATGGTCACCAGTGCCGAACGGGGCGAAGGCAAGAGCCTCTTTTCCCTGCATTTTGCCTTGGTTTTGGCCTACCATCTGCCCAGCCGCATTTTGCTGGTGGATGCGGATGTGAGACGCCCGGTGCAGCACACGGTTTTTCAGCACCCATTGGCGCCTGGCTTTGCCAATCTGTTGTCCGGTGAAGCCAAGGTGGCCGAGGCGGTGCGACCCACCAAAATTAAAAACCTGGATTTCCTGAGCGCGGGCGACCCTGAAGGGCATCCCAGCCGGCTTTTTGGCGGCCACAATGTGCGCGACGTGGTGGCCGACCTGCACAAGACCTACGACATCGTTCTCTTGGATTCGCCACCCACGGTGCCGGTCAGTGATCCGTTGCATTTCCTGGACGCGGTGGACGGGGTGATCTACATGGTGATGGCAGGTCAGACGCCTAAGGAAATGTCCAAGCGTGGGGTGGAGATCCTGCAATCCGCCGGGGCCAATATCCTGGGTGCGGTGGCCAACAATTTGGGCGAAGTCTTGCCTTACTACTATGACCAAAAGTATTACGGATACGAAAAATCCCGCAAAAAGCGCCGCGCTTAGTTTTCACCCACAGAGGGATTGGCGATGTCCTCGGGCCCTTG
>JADGEP010000201.1 GCA_016744275.1 Candidatus Krumholzibacteriia bacterium
GTATCCATCGATGGATCCTCCGGCATACAGTCAGCATGGCGGTTACATTTCCAGCAGCCAACAGGTTCTGATTAGTGGTGGTCCGGGCTCGATTTACTATCGCGTCAATGGTGACCACCGGCTTTTGCATCTGGGATTGTTTGATCGTGGAGACGGGATCAGGCGCAGCAAGGGTCTGTTTGGAATGGCCGCTGGAGAAGCCCGCCAACGGGACCTGTCAGCGGCGCGAACGTGCTACGAAATGGCCGCCAATCTGATGCGCGGCAGGCGTGGGGCCAATCCGACCCTCGCAGAAGTTCTGGAAAAACTGGCGCGGAATCTGGAAGACTATGTACACGTGCTGGGCGCCCTGGCCACCCGCCGTTTGGGATTGGGCGCAAAGTTCACTCAGAACAACCTCGCGCGTTTGTTGCCGACCAACGACACCGAATCTTCTCGGGCGGTCACCGACTTGATCAACGCACCGGCGCCCTTGGCGGCGTTTGACGCCCTGCTGGATCTGTGGTTGGCCCATGGCAAAAACCCCGCGCCGCAGACCGCATCCCGCCTGCGGGAGATGGCTGATCGGCTCGGGGTTGTGCTCGATATCCCGTAAAAACCCTGACCCTCACCAAGGCTCATCAACCGTCGCAGAAATTCACGATATCCTTGAAAAGGCCTTCTGCCCCGTGGGCCGCCAACACGGCGTGGCCACCGCTGGGGAAGATCTGGAATCGCGACGCCTTATGCTTGGACTTGCGCTGCAAGAAGCGCAGGCTGAGCGGCGACGCGCGGTCGTCGTCTTCACATTGGGCCGCATAAACCGGCACCCTCAATTTGCCCACATGCCCTCGGGCCTTGTCCATGCCTTCCATCAAGTCGGCATTCCAGCCCACCATCTCGTGCACGAATTTCAGGTGGTGCAGTTTCAAGCGCACCAACATGCGCTGCAGGAACGAAGCCTTGGGCATGATCGCCGGCGACAACAGTACCAGCGAAGAAACGCTCTCGCTGCGGGCCAGATGCAAAGCCAAAGTCGCGCCAAAGCCCATGCCCACCACGTGAACCCGGCCACCGCCGCGGCTCAACAACTGGAAACACTGGCGGGCCTGATGCAAGGCCGATTCCCAGCTCACTTCGCTGATCGTATGGCCCGGAGTGCCGTAGTCCGGCAAACGCAGCACATAAACATTGTAGTCGCTGTCGAAGAGGAAATTGGCCAGCTCGCGCAAATCGCCAGGGCCGGTGCTCACGCCGTGGATCAACAACACCGAACCGCGGGCCTCTTCCTTGACCCGCAAAAAGCTGCGGTCCGGATCGGGAATGGCGCGCTCTTTCTCAAAGGACGCCACCAACCCCTGGTGGGTGCGCAGGGTCATGACCTGGCCGCGGGGACTGTCCGGCTGCCCTTGACGGGTCCGGGCCAAATCCCAGGCCGACAACGTCAGGTTCTGCGTGATCGGCGAAGGCTTCGAGGGTGCGGCGGGCTTGGCTGCCGGACGCGGCGCCTGCTGGCGTTTGTTCTCATTGCCACCCGGCGTGCGGGCAGCGGGCCGGGATGTGCTGCGGCCGCGATTTCCCTGGCTGGGCCCTTGGGCCGAACGCGTATTGCGCCGGGAGCCCGAAGAGCGGCGCCGGCTTTGTCCACCGCGTCGGCGAGCGCCGCCGCCTTGTGAATTCTGTCCGTCGGTAGTCAAATTTTGTCCTTTGTTGGTATCGCCGCTTCAGATGCCGGCCTTCAGGATTCAAGAAGCGGGCGCTCAATATCGCCCAACCCTTTGCAGATGATGTCGGGCCAATCGTCTTCTGCGAGTTGGCCCAGAATTTCGTGGTCGGGATACTTCCCCGACAGGACAAAGGCTGTGGTCAGGCCCAATTTTCCGGCCGTGACCAGATCGTTGACCGGGTCATCAGAGATAAATAGAGCTTCGGCAGGAGCCACGCCAATCCTTTTGATGGCCTCAGTGTAGATCTTTTCAGACGGTTTGCCTACCGTGATCACGGCTCCTGCGCCGCCCAGGCCTTCCAAGGCGGCCGCCCAGGCTCCGGGCCCCAGCCGCCGCCGGCCTTTTTTGTCCAGAAAAAACGGATTGCGGTGCAGGCAGACCACGTCGGCTCCCTGCTCCAGGACAGGCCCCAGGGCCGCATCCAATTCCGCCACCGTCAGGTCGGCATTGGCCCCCAGCACCACAGCTTCACAGGTTCCGTCGACGGTGGTTTCAAAGCCCATGTCTTGCCAATAACCCATCAAATCGGGAGTGCCCAACCACAGGATTCGTCGCCGGCCCCGTTCCAACAGCCAACGCCGGCCCAAATCCAAGGCGCTCACCAGATGATCTTCGGTGACGGGAAACCCAGCCCCCGCCAGGTCCGCAACCAATTCGGCTGGCCGGTGGGTGGTATTGTTGCTGACCAGACAGAAAGGAGTGCCCGCCTCCTGCAACGCCTGAATCCAGGCGACCGCACCTTCAATGGGCTGGTACCGTTTGTCCCGGACCAGAACGCCTTCGATATCGATCAGGAACCCCTTGCAGGGAGCGTGCTTTTTCATTTTCGTTTCTCCGGTGGAGCCAGAGGCAGGCGTCCCGCCGCCGACACTTCAGCCATCAGGCGATCAAATTCGGGGGCCAAGCGACTCCAGCAGAATTGGTCCACATCCTGGTCCAGGGAACAGACATGGCCGCAGCTGTCGCCGGTGATCAGGTCCGATAGCAAGCGGGCCAATTCTTCGACGCCGGTGTAGAAATGGCGCCCCTTGCAGCGGCTCCCATACAAGGTAGGGTAGACCTGATCCCGCGGCAGTACCGGATAGCAGCCCGCGTGCACGGCCTCGGCCACGGCGATCCCAAAGTATTCCTGCTCAGCGCAGCTGACGACGATGTCGCCCCGTTCCAACCACGCGTCGTAGTCGGCCCGGTCATCCTGATGACCAAAGGCCACGCAACGGTCGCCAAGACGGTCGCGCAGTCCGGTGAAGGCGGTTTCCTGGCCGCGGGATTCTCCCAACAGCGCGACATCGAAGTCCAGGCCTTCGGCCAACAATCGCTCCACCGCGGCGCAAAACAGATCCGGGCGCTTGTCGAATTCCCAACGGTGATTCCAGATGAGCAAAGGCCGCTGCCCCCGCTGCCCCCGCGGCCAGCCCGGACCCGCATCCGGAGCGCTGACGCCGCCGCGGTACTGGGGGAAATGGTCCGCCGGCAACGGTTCTCGCTCCAGGCCCACGCCCAGGACTTCGCAACGCGGCCGCAGGCGTTCGGGCACCTGCCGGGGCACGGCCTCGGGCATCCGGTTCAAAAAGGCGGGGATCGCGTCGAGGTACAAATCGCGGTGATAGCTGGAATTGAACACCACGCGATCGGCGGCCATGGTGCTGATGATGCTGGTGAAGCCAAAATGGAAGTCGAATTCTTCTTCCGGGCTGAGCGGGTAAGTGAGTTGGTTCTCGTGCATGTAGAGCAGGATGGGCACCCGATCCAAGGGCGGCGCCAGCAATCCGCGCAAGTCCGCCACATTGACAAATCCGGTGGCAAAGATGAGATCCAGGGGCTGATCCGGGGCCGCATTCAGGTGGTCGGCGCACCAGGCCGCAGCCCCGCGCATGCGCCATTTCCAGAAGCGACCGGGCAATGTCAGTGACTTTATATAGTGCCCGGAGCGGGCTTCAAGGCCTCGGCGAAACGCTCGGTGAGAACCCGCATCATAGGGCTCAAGAAAGAGAATGTTCTTTATGTCCAACTTTGACAACCTCTTACGCAGCCTGAGCACCTGTTAAACGAACCGCAGTTCACGTCAAAAAATCCAACATATTGATCGTAATCCGCCGTTCCTTTATAATTCATTCTGCGCCAAGACCTAAGACAATTCGCCCGAGAGCTTTCCCTGGGCTCTTCATGTCACCCGTGGTTTGACGGAAACTCGCCTTTCCTCACCAACCGCCGTTCAATGACAGCGCCACTTCGCTCGGTGGCCTCGTTTGCATCCCTTTTGCGGCTCATGTCGCGATATGGAGAGGAAGCCCGCTATGAAAAAGATCCTGTTCCCGGTTCTGATCGCCCTGCTTCTCGGAGCCGTTACAGCAGGGGCCCAGCCCTACGAAAACTCGTCGGTTGTTGGCCAGGTGCCTGACCGTGTGGTCATCACCGTCAAACCCGGGGTCGAGATGGCCCTGAACAAATCTGCCGGCATCGCCAAGGTGGGCGTCGCCAACATCGATGCTTTGGCGGATCGCTTCAAGGTGCACACCATGGAAGCGATGTACGCGGGCATGACCAAGAATCTGGGCAAGGCCAGCCAGAGCCACTTCGACCGTGTGTGGGCCGTCGACTTTCCCGCCCATCTGGACATTAAAGAGGTCAAGGCAGCCTATGAGAAACTGCCAGAGGTCGAAGAAGTGCGCCTCGTCGACATCTGCAAGATGTACGACGCTTACTTGCCGAACGATCCTGATCTCGGCTCGGAATGGTACCTGCGCAACATGACTCTCGGCGGCGGCGACGTGCGCGCCGTCGGTGCCTGGAGCGAAACCCTGGGCGATTCCAACGTCATCATTTGCATTCTGGATTCCGGCATGGATTGGCACCACCCCGACTTGGGCGGCACCCACCCGGATAAGGTCAACGGGGCAATTTGGACCAATTGGACTGAATACTACGGCTCGCCCGGCGTCGATGACGACGGCAACGGCAAGATTGATGACATCCGCGGTTGGGATTTCGTGAACATTGCCGCCAGCCAGGGCTGGCCCGATGAAGACGTCACCACCGCCGACAACGACCCCATGGATTATGGCAGCCACGGCACCCAGTGTGGGGGCATGGCGGCGGCGATCACCAACAACGGTGTCGGCATTGCCGGCGTCGCTCCCGGTTGCAAGATCATGGGCGTGCGTTGTGGATACTTGCCAAATGGCTCCACCCAGGGCGTGGTCCGGATGGACTTTGTTTCGGCGGGAATGGTCTATGCGGCCAATAACGGTGCCGATGTGATCAACTGCAGCTGGGGTTCCACCAGCTATCTCAGCTTTGCTGTCGCGGCGGCCCAGGGCGCGGGCGCCTTGATTGTCACGGCCGCTGGCAACGACAATACCGACGGTGATGCGGGCCTGGGTGTGCCTTCGTATCTGTCGACCTACCCCAATGTGATCGCCGTAGCCGCCACTGAGCCCAGCGACGGCAAGGCCAGCTTCTCAAACTATGGCAGCTGGGTGGAAATTTCCGCTCCGGGCACCGCGATCTACACCACGACCTACGATTCGTCCACCGATTCCCACACCTACTCTTCGGTGCAAGGCACAAGTTTCTCGTCGCCCATCACCGCCGGAGCGGCGGCTCTGATCATGTCCGCCAACCCGGGAATGACTGCCAACCAGGTGGCTTCGCGTCTGTACGCCACCGCCGACAACATCGATGCGGCCAATCCGGCCTACATCGGACAACTCGGCGCCGGCCGGGTGAACCTTTTGAAAGCCCTGGGCGATAACATCCACAAATATCCCCTGGAATTTCCCACGCTGTACGATGCTTTGAACAGCTCTGCGACCGGTGATACCATTGCCATCCAGGGCTCTGAGATCGTGACCGGCCCCCTGTCGGTTCCGGGCAAGGGCCTGAAGGTATTTGGCGCCTACAACAGTGACTATTCCAGCCGCGACGCGGTGGGCAACCGCACGCAGATCAATGCCCCGGCCAATAATAGCGGCCTGAAGTTCAGCGGCACGGTCGACAACTCCACCGAGGTGGACGGCTTCCTGATCAGCGGCGGCGGTGGCTCCACCTTCGGCGGCATTCCCTATTCCGCCGAATACGGTGGCGGCGTGATGCTGAACGGCACTTCCCCCACTCTGCGCAACCTGGAAATCACTGGCAATACCGTGGGCGACGATGCCCAACTCGGTTGCGGTGGTGGCATCACGTTCAACAACTCGTCGGCTGTCTTGGAAAACGTGAATATCCACGGCAATACGGCGATTCTGGGTGCTGGTGTCTTTGCCTTCGAAAGCTCGCCGACGTTGATCAACTGCCAGATTGAAGACAACCTGAGTATCACCACCAATTTGGCCAATAGTCCCATCGGTGGTGGCATCCACGCTCTGGACAGTGACCTGACTTTGGTCGACTGCACCATCAGCGGTCATCTGGAACAGGTCAACGGCGGCGGCGTCTATCTTGCAGGTATCAACACAGTCTCGAGCCTGGACATGACCGGTGGCGCCATCAGTGGCAACTCGGCCAAGGACAATGGAGGCGGGCTGTACATCAACGGTGGCGCCCTGACGGCGCGGCGTGTATTGATCGACGGCAATACCAAGACGGCGTCCAGTGGTTTCATGCATGGTGGTGGCATCTATGCCACGGCTGCGGCGGTGGATCTCGACAGCCTGACCTGCACCAACAACCAGGGTATGGTTGGCGGGGCTCTGGCCCTGATCGGCAATACCAGCGCCTCGGTGACCAACAGCGTACTGGCGAGCAACCTCGGTCAGTTCTGGGGTGGTGGCCTGGCCTACGACGGCAACCCGGCCGGTGCAATCACTGGCAATACTTTCGTGGCAAACAATGCAGCCACCGGCGGCGCCGGCCTCTACCTGGCCAACGCCTCCCCGGCTGTCAGCAATAACATCTCGGCCTTCAATACCGGCGGCCCCACCTACGGCAACGGCATGGCCCTGCTCAGCGCGCCTTCGGCCTTGAGTTGCAACAATGTCTTTGGCAATGACAACCTGGGCTATTCCGGACAGCCGGATCCCACCGGCAGCAATGGCAACATTTCGGCCGACCCCGTATTCTGCAATATCGGATCCGGCGACTACGGCATTGCCAATACCAGCCCTTGTGCTGCGGCCAACAGCGGCGGCTGTGGACTCATCGGCGCCCTGGCTGCCGGTTGCGGTGAATCTGCGGTGCCGGGTGAAGAGACGGGCGTACCCATGGCGTTCCGGGTCGACCAGAACTTCCCCAACCCGTTCAACCCCAAGACCACCATCCAGTTTGCCCTGCCCAGCGCCGGACACACCCAGGTCAACATCTTTGATGTGGCCGGTCGGCATGTCCGCACCCTGCGGGA
>JADGEP010000202.1 GCA_016744275.1 Candidatus Krumholzibacteriia bacterium
CAAACGTGTGGGCCTGGCCTGTTGGCTGGGCCTGGTTGTATTGCTGAGCTTGTGCCTGATTGCCGGTTGTTCGCGGAATGAGGCACCATCCGGCGGTGACGATGCCACATCCACGAGTGGGCCTGTTGCTGGCGGCACGGCCGTGGTGGCCCTTTCGGGCGAGCCGGATGCACTGAATCCTTTGGTGTTTTCTTCGGCGGTGGCGGGAGTCGTTTTTTCGGAGATCCACGACGGCCTGACCTACATGGACGATGACTTGAACTATGTGCCGCGGATTGCCAAGGGGTGGGAAGTCGCTACGGACGGTCTGAGCATCACCTATTTCTTGAATCGTTGGGTGTGGGCGGATGGCCGGCCGTTGACTGCATATGATGTGGTGCGTTCGTTGGAGCTGTTTCTGGATCCGGAGGTGGCCAGTCCGCGGCGGGGGCGATTGCGTGAAATCAGCGGAGCTGTGGCCGTGGATTCGCTCACCGTCAGATACGAATTCTCCCGGCCGCAATCCGAACCATTGGACCGTTCCTGGCATCACATTTTGCCGTTGCATCTGGTCGGGCATTTGGACCCTGCCGAAGTGGCCTCGTGGCCCATCAATTCGCAGCCGATGGCTTCGGGGGAGTTTCAGCTCGAAAGATGGGAGCGCAGCCGTAGCCTGAGCCTGGTGCGCAACCCTCTTTTTCCCGGCACTGCCGCCCGCCTGGACCGGGTTGTCTTCAGCATCTTGCCCGAGGCCAATACCCGATTGGTGGCGCTCGAGACCGGCGATGTGGACTTGGTCGACAGCCTGGATCCGGATGCCGCCCAACGGCTGGAAAAGACCGGCCGCTTCAGCATCACCTCGGTAGGAGGGCGCCGCTTCTACTACCTTGGGTGGAATTTTCAGAGGCCCATGTTCGCCGATATTGAAACCCGCCAAGCGTTGTCGTTGGCCATTGATCGCCAGTTGATGATCGCTTCGCTGCTGAAGGGCTATGGTGAACCGGCCACGACTCCGGTGGCGCCAGTGCTGTGGAACCACAATGGTGAATTGAAGGCGCCCGCCTATGACCCTGCCGAAGCGCGGCGTCTATTGGCCCAGGCCGGCTGGACAGACAGCGATGGCAATGGTGTGTTGGAACGTGATGGTGAGGAATTCGAATTTGAAATCATCACGAAACAAGGGGATCCGGTGCGCGAAAACGGAGCGGTCATCCTGCGCGCCAACCTGGCTGATGTGGGCGTGAAAGTGAGCCTGCGCGTCATGGAACAGGCTGCCAGCATCGACCAGGTGAAAGCGGGCCGCTTTGACGCTTATTTTGGGCTCTTGCGAGCCAATCTGTTCGGCAACCCCGCGGGCTATGTGCATTCAGAATCAGTCGACCAGTTCAATTTTGGCCGCTACTCCAATGCCTCGGTGGATTCATTGATCAATGTGGCGACGGGGATGACCGAACGCCAGGATGCCCTGCCCGTATGGCGGCTATTGCAGGTCGAATTGATGCGTGATCCGCCAGCGGCCTACCTCATGTATCCGGACAATCTCGTAGGTGTCAGCAATCGCCTGCAGAATGTGAAGCCCAGCCTTCTTTCGACCTTCAACAATCTGGCCCAATGGTGGATCGCCCCGGCCGACCGCATATACCGCTCGAACTGAAGTCTCGCTCCATGGAGGTCGCGGCTTTTATGAAACAATGGAGCCCATTGCGCCGTGACATAGGTGGCTATTGTGCCGCACGGCTCGGATTCGTAGATTGGATCATATGAAGAATCTCAACAACATGGGGCGCACAGCTCGCCTGCAATCGGCAACAACAGTATTGGTGTTGGCCTTGTTTTGGCTGATGGTCGGTGGCTGCTCCAGCAGCACGGATCCCATCGGCGACGAGGAAGACCCTTTGATTTCGTTCAGTCCAAAGACCCAGGGATTGGCAATCAACCTGACTGAAGATCTCGATTTTTCCGTGTCAGCCCCGGACGCCAATACTCTCAATGTGAATTGGTGGCGCAATGGCATTGTGATCAGCAACGCTGAGAATTACAACTATGTGCCGACTGCAGTAGGCGTCGATACATTGAAAGTTCAGGCCCAGGCCGATGGTTTTGCGCGGACCTATTTTTGGGTCATCAATGTGGAGTCGCTCCCGAGCACACTGCCGCCACCGGTGATGTCCATTTTGGCGGGGCCCGGTCCTGAACCTGGCGATGTGTTGGTGACGTGGACCAAAGTCGGCGCTTCAGCCTACCCCATGAATGAGTATGTCGTGGCCATGAGCTTTGACGGTCCCATCAGCGCCGAAAACTGGTCTACGGCCCGGGAATTGCGTCGCGTGAGGCACCAGGTTCTGCAGGTGGGATACGAGGAACTGTTCACCGTCGCTGACGATGGCATGGTGCCTGGGGCAGATATTTGGGTTGCGGTGCGGGCCGTGGATGACCTGTTGCAAATGTCATTGCTTTCGGAAAACGGCTTCACCAACACGACGACCGGATGGTGGATGAATGGTGTGGTGAGAGATGACCGGCATCAGTTGTTGCCAGGAGTGATTGTCGCCTCGGCCGACCCACCCTTGAGCACCAATACCGACAACGGCGGCATCTTCCGCCTGGGGCCATTCCGGAATATTGACCGGATCGTATTGGCGACCAATAGCAGCAATGCCCCCATCAGTGGCTGGTACGATTTTCAGTCCACAGAGCTCGACAGCATCTCGGGGCGGGACTTTGAGATCCGCCTGATCATCAGGCACGCCATGGACGTGGATTGCGATTTGTATGAGGGCCAGTTCCTGAACTATTTGCGGTACATGAGTCGAACTCGGCATGATCCCCTTGAGCCCGAGAATGACCAGTTGCACAAATGGGCGGCGTTCCCGTTGCGCGCTTATGTTCCCGATTTTGTCAATGAGCACGGTGTAGATTATGGCAACGCCGCACGCTTCGCCATGGCATTTTGGGACTCGGTGATGGGTGAGCCCTATTTTGAGGAAACCGACGTTTTGGCGGAGGCTCAAGTGGTGTTCGCCTTTGACAATTCGGCCCAGCACCTGTTTGGCGAGGCCCGTCTCATTGAGCCCGCGATCCTGGATGTTTCCTTGGGAGAAGTGGTGCCGGAAGTGACTGAAGTTTACGTGCGGTATAATTTCGAAAGCGTCCAGCTGGTGCGCGAAGTCGCACTGCACGAGTTTGGCCACATCCTGGGGTTGTTGTCCCATTCTGGATGTATTGATGCTCAGCACCTGATGACTCCAGGAGCCAGCGGGAATCTCAACCACGAACACCCGATTCATCCGGACGAGCAGAATGCGATCCGGACCATTCGCTATCTGCCACAAAGCATTGGCATGGGAAGCTATTCTCTGAGTCGCTGACGCTTATCCGGGTGGCCAATTCAAAGAACGACCGCCGAGGATGTGCAGGTGCAGGTGTCCGACAGTTTGCCCGCCGTCATCTCCACAATTGATCACAAAGCGATAGCCGTCGGAATCCAAATTCTGTTGGGCCGCGATCTGCGCTGCCAGCACCAGCAACTGACCGGACAAATCAACCATAGAGGGATCCAAGTCCGTCAATGCCGAAATGTGGCGCTTCGGAATGACGAGAATGTGGCATGGCGCCGCCGGGGAGATGTCCTTGAAGGCGAGGAAGTTTTCATCGCTGTGCACTTGTTCGCATGGTATTTTTCCAGCGACGATTTCACAGAAAAGGCAAGAGTTCACGGTTTCCTCCAACTCGGAATTCTAGAAAGCGTTTTGGTCTGATCACGCTATCACACGCGGGCCTTTCCTTCAAGCTGGTCGGGAGACACTGGTGTCTAATTCACCCAACATTCTGGTTCTGGGATACAACGCCTGGGATATCAACCTGCCGGTCCGCTCATTTCCCGCCGCGGATTCAAAAAATGAAGTGGGGGATATCCTGCACGGCGGTGGCGGTCCAGGTGCGACCGCGGCGGTGGCCATGGCCAGATTGGGCGCAACAATTCGCTTGATCACCCAGTTTGGAGATGATCTGACCAGCCGGGCTCAGCAGGACGAATTGCGCCGCGCGGGTGTCGATACTTCCTTGAGCTCGGTGGCGAAAGGATACGAGTCGGCCAAGGCTGTCATCCTGGTGAATCCTGACAACGGCGACCGCACGATTTTCTGGACACGGGGTGACCTGCCAGCCCTGGCGCCCGCTGATATGGATGGCCAATGGCTGCAGGGCGCAGATCTGTTCTATACCGACGGGCACGATGCGCCAGCGGCTACAATTCTGGCCGGCCAGGCCCGCGCCATGTCGATCCCGGTGGTGATGGACGCCGGCTCGGTTCGCGAAGGTTCAGCAGCATTGGTGCGGCAGGTGAGTGATGCGATTTCATCTGAAGGGTTTGCCCCGGATTTGACGGGATGCGCCTTGCCCGTGGCTGCGCTGCAGGAATTGCGCCGGCGGGGGCCAGCTCGGGTGGCGATGACATTTGGTCGGCGAGGGGCTTTGGCCTTGGATCAAGAGCGCGTGATTCATGTGCCGGCCTTTGACGTGGCCGTTGTCGATAGCACCGGTGCCGGAGACGCCTTTCACGCCGGATATGCCTATGGCCGAGTGACGGGTTTGGGCTTCCGCTCTTGCCTGGAGTATGGGGCGGCGGTGGCAGCGCTGAAGTGCGGCCACAGAGGTGGGCGCCGTGGCCTGCCCAAACGGACAGAAGTTGCTCAACTGTTGCAAACAGGTGTCAGATTGAGAGTTCCAGAAGAATTTGCTGCTCTGATATCTTGAACGTTTTTGCCATATTTTCGTTGGACTTACGCCTCAGTTTCGTGTAGGTTGGCTCTGGACTGGCAAATGGGCTGGCCACTAACCGCAGGAGGCGGTCATGGGACTGACACCAAGACAAGCGGAAATTCTGACTTATATCACCGAATACAGCGACTTGAAGGGTTATGCGCCCACGCTGCAGGAAATTGGCGACAAATTTGGATTGTCGTCTGTGGCCACCGTCCACAAGCATATCAGCCACCTGGTGGAAAAGGGCTTCCTTTCCCGGCAGCGCCGCAATGCCAGCCGAGATCTGGAAGTTGTCAGCCAGGATGCCGGGGAAAATGGCATGGCGAGCATTCCACTTCTGGGCACGGTCGCGGCCGGTTTGCCCATTGAGGCCTTGGATGATCAGGAAACCCTGCATCTGCCTGAAGAATGGTTGGGCAAGGGCCGCACTTTCGCCCTGAAGGTGCGGGGCGATTCCATGATCGAAGAACAAATCCGAGACGGTGATACGGTGGTTGTCGAGGCCAGGGAAGAAGCCCGCAACGGCGAGACAGTCATCGCGCTGGTGGACGGTGATTCGGTAACCGTGAAGCAGTATTTCCGCGAAGGTGCCCAAGTTCGCCTGCAGCCTGCCAATCCCACCGTTCCGGTGCTGATGGTCCCGGAGGATCGGGTCCAGGTGCAGGGGGTTGTGATCGGAGTCTTGCGCCGCTTCCATTGATTCCCCTTTCTGGCCCTGCGCCGGCGGTCCCGTGCTCGCGAAATGCCTTCTCAAGAGCCTTTCCGGTCAACAGTTGACGCTGGCAGGGCATGGGAGTAGCATGAGCCCCAGTCGTGTATTAACGTTCCGGATTCAACGCCGGATGGAAATCGTTTCGCGAAAAAGGGCGGATTATGAGCAAACGCGACCGCACGGGCGAGCTGGAAGAGATCTTCGAGATCCTCGTGACATCCTACGCCCAAAAAGGCGGCGTCATTCCCGGTGAGAGTGATCTCAGTTGGAAGCCTGCCACTGACGCCTACGAAACCGAAGACAGTTTTATCGTGCAAATGGATCTGGCGGGTATGGACCCTGCCCAGATTGAAGTGCTTGCCGATGAAAAGACCCTGTTGGTGCGCGGAATTCGTCAGGACACCTCTGGTCCTGGAAAAAAGCATTTTCACAAGATGGAAATCAATGTGGGGCCCTTTGCTAGGCGGGTGCCTTTGGCGGTTGAAGTCGATCCGGCTTCGGCGACGGCTCGGTATCGGGCCGGGTTTCTCTTTGTGACATTTGCCAAAGGGGCGGGGGACAGCGAGCACCGCAGGCAAATCACGATCACACGTTAGAGAAATGCGCGTGGACAATGCGCGCCTTGAGAATAAATTGCGCAGAGCGATCATAGGCCCAGGACGGGCCCACTTTACGGGATCGGAGATCCCGCTCATGATGTCCCGAAATGCCCTGAACGGGGACATCCCAAGGAATTCTGGAAGGAGCTGGACCACATGGCGGACAACGAACGGGATCTCATGGATCTGGACCACGCGGGAGAAATACACCTGCCCAGCGACATGCCCATTCTGCCTATCAGCGAAGCGGTCATTTTCCCAGCCATGATGGTGCCGCTGGTTTTGAGCGATACCAACCTGGTGCGTTTGGCCGACGACTGTCTTGCGGGCGATAAAATTCTGGGGGCCTTCTCCCAACGTGACCTCGACGCCGAAGAAGAAGAAAACCTGGATGACCGGGATCTCATCTACCGGGTGGGCACGGCGGTCAAAATTCAAAAGATGTTGCGTTTCCCCGATGGCAGCATGCGCCTGTTGGGACAGGGCATCGCGCGCTGCCGCATTGAAAAATTTCTGGATGATGATCCGTACATGCGCGCGCGCATTGCCTTGCTGGAAGAAGATATCCAGGATGACAGCCGCACCTTGGCTTACATGCGCGGCGTGGCCAACAATTTCCTGAAGATCGTCGATGCCAGCGAAACGCTTTCGGACGAGCTCAAAGTGGTCGTGATGAACATCGACGACCCCGGCCGCTTGGCGGATTTGATCGCCACCAACATGGATATCGAGGTGGCCGAGAAACAGCAGATTCTGGAAGAAAAATCGCCTCGCAAACGGCTGCAGATGTTGTCGAAAATTGTGATGCGAGAGTTGGACGTTCTCGAGTTGGGACAGAAGCTGCAGACACGGGTGCGCAAGTCCATCGATAAGGATCAACGCGAATACTATTTGCGTCAGCAGTTGAAAGCGATCCAACGCGAGTTGGGGGATGTCGAAGAAGGCTCCGTTGAAATTGATGACCTGCGTGAGCGCATCGACGAGGCGGA
>JADGEP010000203.1:0-2725 GCA_016744275.1 Candidatus Krumholzibacteriia bacterium
GACCAGGCCCACGCCCAGGCCCACCAACAAGCCTTGCCACCATCTGATATCGCGATGGTTGTCGTTGCCGGGACGGTTGTCGGTCAGCATGCGAATTGCCGCCGCGGTCATCATCACGGCCAGGCCCATTTGCAGCCAGGTGCCGGGCAGCGAGGCGGCCAGGCGGGCGGCCAGCCAGCCACCGGCCAGGCTGCCGGGGGCCAAAAAAGGAACCAAACGCCACAGCACGCGCTTTTGCCGACCATGCCGTACGATGGACGAACTGACGCTGAAAATGGCCACGCCCAGAGAGGTGCCCATGGCGGCCTGAACCACGGTGCCGTCGGGCACACCCCAGGCCCGGAACAACTCGAGTAAAACAGGCACCATGATGATGCCGCCGCCCACGCCTACGAAGCCGGCGACAAATCCGGCCAGAATGCCCACGCCGAGAATCAACAGAATGATGGACAGGGTGAATTCCATCAGGCCCCCGCCTCTTTTTCACGCTGGGTGGCGAGGTGGGTCCAGGCCGCGGCGCCGATGATGAGCAGACCGCCGCCGAGGCTGATGAGGCCGGGCCGCTCACCCCAGAAGATGAAGCCGAGAACCAGGGCAAAGAGCACGTGCAAATAGGTGAAGATCGAAATGCGCGAAGCCCGGGCGTGGTGGTAAGCGTAGGTCAGGCCGTATTGGCCGCCGGCGGCAAAGGCCCCGGTGCCCAGCAGGGCCAACCACTGGCGCGTCGTCGGTTGCGGCGGGTTGGTCACCAGAAACGGCAGCGTGGCCAGGCATGATACCAGAGAGAACGTCAGGATGATGCGGTTGGGGCTGGCATGCCCTTTCAGTGAGCGCACAAATACGTAGGCCATGCCGGCGAACATGCCGGAGCCGAATCCCGCGAGAGCTGGCAGCATCGCCACATCAAAACGCGGCTTGATGACCATCACGGCGCCGACAAAGGCCGCCAGCAAGGCTGGTACCAGGGCACGGTTGAAACTTTCCTTCAGAAAGATGACGGCAAAGACGGCGACGAAGAAAGGCGAAGTCTTGTTCAACAGCGAGGCATCGGCCAGGTGCATCCGGTTGAGGGCCAGGAAATACAACAGGACCCCGGCCAGCCCACACAGCGAGCGCAGCAGCAAACGGGGGCCATAGGGTGTGGGCGCCAACGGGTTTTCCCGCAGCCGAACTGCCACGATGCCAGTGATGCCCAGGGTGACGAGATTGCGAAAGAAGACCTTGGTGGGCAGGGCCACATCGCCCGACAGCTTCACCATGGCGCCCATGAGCGCGAAACTCAGGCCGGAAAAAACCATCCAGGCCATGGCGCGGGGCATGTTGTCCGGAGAGTTGTCCGCAGTGGTGGGGCGCCGGTCGCTCAAGTGTCGGGTTCCTTTTGGTTCCAAGGCGGGTTATTTTGGAGATGAGGCAAAAATAGACCCAAGCCGGGCTCAGGTAAAGCTGGCGCTCAGGAAAGACAACATGTCCGAGAATCTGGCCCATCATCTGCATCAACTGGAGCCCGCGCTGCGCGACGTGCTCAATCAGGTGTGCACCTTGGTCGGCGAGGCCGGGGGGCGGGCTTGGCTGGTGGGCGGCAGCGTGCGGGATCTGGCCCTGGGGCGGGCGGTATCGGATTTGGACCTGGAAGTATTCGGCCTGGCGGCTGAGCCGCTGCAATCCTGCTTGGCCGTTGCATTCGAATTGGACCTCGTGGGGCAAAGCTTTGGCATTCTGAAGCTGCGGCGGTGGCCGGTGGATGTGGGGCTGCCCCGCCGGGAGGCCAAAATGGGATTGGGGCACAAAGGGTTTGCGGTGCATTCGGATCCGGACCTGCCTTTGCCCGAGGCCGCCGCGAGGCGCGATTTTACGCTCAACGCCGTGTATCTTGACCCGCTCAACGGTGAAGTCGCCGATCCTTGGCATGGTTTGGTTGATCTGGAAAATGGCCTACTGCGCCACACTTCGCCGGCCTTTGGCGAAGACCCTCTGCGCGTTTTGCGGGCCATGCAATTGGCGGCGCGTTTTGAATTGATGGTGGCGCCGCAGACGATTGCCCTGTGCCGCACGATGGATTCGGAAGGTTTGCCGGGTGAACGCATTTGGGCCGAATGGGTGAAACTGATTACGCTGGGCCGGCGGCCTTCCCTGGGTTTGAAATTTCTGCATGACTCGGGTTGGCTGGTTCATTTTCCCCAACTGGAGGCGCTGCGCGGTTGCCGGCAGGACCCGACCCACCACCCCGAGGGCGATGCCTGGGTGCACACCCTGCACTGCCTGGACGCCTTTGCCCGCGAAAGGGTCGGCGATCCCTGGGAAGATCTGGTGGTGGGGTGTGCAGTGCTGTGTCACGATTTGGGCAAACCGGACACGACAACAACGAGCGCCGAAGGCCGGGTGCGTTCGTTGGGGCATGAACAAGAGTCTGTGGCCTTGACCGAAGCCCTGCTGGGCGGCATGACCAATAATCGCAAATTTTTAGCAGAAGTGACGCCGCTGGTGGCGGAGCACATGCGCCCGGCGCAATTGCACAAGGCGCCCAAGGTGTCGGCGGCGGCTATCCGGCGCCTGTCGGTGCGAGTGGGGCGCATTGACCGCCTGGTTCGAGTCGCGCGGGCCGATGCTTTTGGCCGCCCGCCATTGCCCAGCGAAGAGTTTCCGGCCGGCCGGTGGTTGTTGGAGCGGGCCACGGAATTGAACATTTCTCAGGGGCCATTGGTGCCCTTGGTCCAGGGCCGTGACC
>JADGEP010000203.1:2735-7042 GCA_016744275.1 Candidatus Krumholzibacteriia bacterium
CCGTCGTTCAAGGGCATTCTGGACGAAGTGTTCGAGGCCCAATTGGCTGGCACGGTCACCACGGCAGAGGAAGGCATCGCCCTGGCCAAAAAACTGCTGCGCGCTTAGATACGGAAATGAGCCGATGAATTATTCAGCCAATTCGATGACGAAGTCGGCATTGACCCGATCAGGATGCAGGTAGGATTCGACATGGGCGCCCTGGCTTTGCCAACTGGCTGTGTGCCGATCTTTGCGGTCCGGTTCGCCGATCATTTGCACGGCTGCTTCTTCGAATCGCTCCAGAAAATTGAGCGCCGCGGTTTGGCCCTGGACTACTTGAAAGAGGATGCGCTGCAGGCGGTCTTCCTTGAGAAAAAGAGTAACCTTGGTGCGCCATTGCCGGTCCTGGTTGAGGTAGCTGTGGGTGCAGGGGTAGATATGCAGTTGATCATTGAGGCCTTCGAGTTCGCAATCTTCAATGGCATAGACATTTTGATCCACTGGCTGGTGCGCGAACAATCGCCGCAACAGACCGGAACGTCGGAAATCACCGGCACTCAGAGTCTCCTGAGGCAATTCCTGACCCAGCTCCAAAGGGATATTATTGATTTTAATTCCGAATTCCACTTCTCGCCTCCAAGAGCAATTATAGCATGACCAAGGGCGAGTGGCGAATCAAAAAAATCGTGCAAGCCTCAAAATGGCTTGGGGTTGCTCGGACTTCCCTCTGATTCCTTAGGCAGGTGCCGCGCGGCCTCGGCGGAGAATTGTGCGATGTGTTTTTCCCAATGCTCAGCCGCTTCGGCGGTGTGATTGGTGCGCAGCATTTCGTAGAGTTGTTCATAGCTGGCAACCATGGGGCTTGGCTCAAATCCCTGGGACACCGCTTCGCGCCAGCACCGACGGGAGAGGGTTTCAAGGCGCATGATGTCAGTCACCAACAACTTGTTTGAGCAACCACCGATCAACAGCGGACACCAACGGTGGATCAACTCGGCCACCGCGCCGCCTTGCTCAGCACCGGGTTGGGCAACCCGCATGCGGGAACGACCGAGCAGGTTGCTCAACTCCATGATCTGCCCCGGGGGCAGCGGGCCGGCCAAGGTCAGAGCGTAGGGAGCCATTTTGATCAATACGGCCTGGGTTTGGGCAAAATCCTCGCTGAGAATGGGCGGCACCATGAAGCCCCGGCCCATATCGCTGTTCAGAAATCCCACTGCTTCGAGCCCCAACATGGCTTCACGCAAAGGGGTGCGGCTCAAACCGAGTGCGGCCGAGAGGTGGGATTCGTTGATGCGGGTGCCTGCGGGCAGGCGATTGTCGCCAATCCGCGCGAGGATTTCTTTCTGCACGTGCTGACGCAGGGGAATGCGTTCGAACATCTCGGATTTCTTTCGTTGGTAGGCCTTGTTTGACAGCAGTATGGCACCCCCGCCGGTAAAAAACCAGTCCCGGCACCACTCCTGCAACATTTGAAATGGAAGACGGATGAAGCCATGACAGGAAACCATGAGGACCCGGGGGCCGGGCAAAATGGCAGGCCGCAACCAGCGGCAGGGAAAAATGCCCGACTAAGGAAAACGACCATGAGTGATCTGAAACACCTGCTCGAATTCAAGAACGGCCAGTTCCACAGTGAGATGTTTGCAAGCCCATCTGTTTGCAACGCTTACAAAGTCCTTCTGGACGGTGATCACCTCGCCGCCGAGCAACGGTTCCGCCGCATTTTGCAGGAAGACAGCATGGACCACGAGGCCATTGCGGGGTTGGCTGTATGTGTGGCTGAAGATGGGGGCAAGTTCGTTACCGCCGAAAAACTGGCCCAGAAGGCGATCCGCATTTCCGCCAAATCCGCGGCCGGCTACATCGCGCTGGGATACATCAACCTGCGCGGTGCGCGCCTGGACGAAGGCTACCGCTACCTGATGAAGGCCAAGCATCTGGCTCCGCGTGATCCGCGGCTGGAAAAAGGCTTTGCCATGTACGATAAGGAGCGCCCGCCGGTGGTTTCGGATCTTTCCCGGATGCATCCGGTCAACAAAGCCCTGGGTGGGGCGCGGGCTTATCTGCGGTCGCCATACCACAAGGCCATGGCTGTGGCCTTCATCGTCTCGGGGGCTTTTCTGACGGGTTCGGCGCTGGTCTAATCCAGACGAAAATCGAGTTGCCGGCTGGCCCGGGCAACGGCTGAGGAAAATTCATCCCCGTGCAATTCTTTCCGCAGGGAAGCGTTCACGGGGATGATCATTTTACGTGGGATCCAGGTCACGATTTCGCCGGTATCATGACTGCGAACCCGGCCCTGGGTCACGGCCGCCGAGGCCTCTTGCAGACGCAACCCCTTGACGGATTTTTCCATGGCCAGGTACCGGGCCTCGTCCTCTGGAACGGGGAACCGGCCCTGGCCGCGGGCCAGGCGAGCCAGATGAAAGTGACTGGGTGTGAACATGACCCCATCAAGTTCCAGCCTCTCGGTCGCGACGATGAGCACCGCTGCGGTGTCGCGCAACAGGCCCATTCCCCGGTGTTTCTGTCCGGGCAGAAGGGGGCGCGCATTTTCTTCTTCCTGGGCGCGAGTGTCTTGAGCCAGCAGCCATTCGACCACCAACAGGTCGTAGGGTGAACCGCCTTCCTTGCGCGTCACTCGCAATTTCAATTCCAGCACCACGACGGGATGGTGGTGGCCTGTGGTCACCCGAAGGGTTTGGCCCATGGGGTCGGCCAAGTCCAATTCGACCGCCAGTTGGGAAAGGCCACGATCCCGCAGGCGGGTCATCAGGCCGACTTCTTCCAGCAGCCATTCAAGCCCGTGGTGGGTGTACTGTCCCAGGAAGAGGCCTGCATTGGGGGCGCCGCCAACGGCTCCGGCCACAGCTCCGCCAATGTCCGCCTCAGTCAGGCCCCAATCTTCACTTGTGACCGGCTCCGGGTCCTGTTCTCTGGGTGACAATCCTGGGCGTTTCATGTGCCGCGCCAGGCGCCGGTAATGGTCGACCGGCAACTCCAGCTCCAGGGGAATATCAAGGCGGCTTTCCCCGGCCAACAACCAGGAGAAAAACGCGGCGCCGTGCCTCCAGGCCGTGGGGCCGTAGCCGCCGGCCAAAAGAATCACCGTCGGCACGGAGACTCTCTTCGGGGAGGGACGCACCAGGTCCATGACCAGGCGGTCCCGCTGCATCATGCCTTCAGAGCTGATGCGCCAGTTGCCCAACCTGTCATCAATGCAGGGGTCACTGCCGGCAAGGTAGAACACCAAACCCGGCCGGAAGGCGGCTATGACCGGTGGCAGGCTTTCCTGGACCGTGGCCAGATAGGTGTCGTCTTCCACCTCGGCGCCCAGGGCAATGCTGGTCGAGGCGACAGCCTCCGTCTTGCCGAGATCCTTGTTGTGGATGGAAAACGTGTGGACGGTGGGGTCGTCGGCAAAAATTTCGCGGGTGCCATCTCCGTCATGCAAGTCCAAATCGATCACCAGAATGGGAAATGCATGCCCCTGGTTGCGCAGGTGATCGATGGCCACGGCCACATCATTGAATATGCAAAAACCCGAGCCCGTGGTCCGCGCCGCGTGATGCAAACCGCCGCCCAAATTCACTGCGATGTCTCGCCGCTGCAGCGCATTGCGGGCTGCCTTCAAAGTGCCGCCGCACATCAGGCGCTGGAAAGCCAGGAAGTTGTCCTGCAGTTGGGGCTCGAGTCGGAATCCCACCACCGCTTCCATGGCCAGGGGGTCCTGCAGGGACTGCACATAGGCTGGGTCGTGCACTGCCTGCAATCGCTTCAATGAAACAGGCCGAGGCCGTTGCAGCGTGCCGCGTTTGAGCAATCCGGCGCTCTCCAGGCAGTTGAGAATGCGGAAGGGGCGGCGCGCGTCGTATTGGGGAAACGGAGACCGCAGCTGGTAGTCCCGGCTGATGAAGAAGTGCGGCCCCGGGGGATTGATCCTGAGGCCGAACCAACGGCGCATGCGGTGCAAAATGTTCATCAGCCCATGGCAACAGGCCGGCGCCGGCCGGTCAACCTAAATACTGAACCAGTAACTGAATTTGGCCAACAGCGTATTGCCCGGTTCGACTCCGAAGGGAAATCCGGCATTAAAATCGTTGTCGAAACTGCCGGGACCGTTGGCCTCGGCCAGGGTTTCGTAACGCATCTTGCTGTGGGTCCAGACAACGTAGATTGTCGAGCCGGGGCGGTACTCCCAACGGTAAACCAGGTTCAGGTTGAAGGCGCCAAAGTTGAAGTCGTAGTCTTCGGCCACAAAATCCGGATAGTCCCGCACGTCGTAGGAGTCGGCGGTGGCCAGGTACTTGGCATTGGTGTAG
>JADGEP010000204.1 GCA_016744275.1 Candidatus Krumholzibacteriia bacterium
GTCTCAGGGTATCAGTGAGATTAACATTGGCCTGAGCCAGATGGACACAGTGACCCAGCAGGCTGCCGCCAGCGCTGAGGAGACGGCTGCGGCTGCCGAGGAGATGTCCTCACAAGCAGCCTTGCTCCAGGCCCTGGTCTCGAAATTCACCTTGAATCGCGCTGCGAAAATCGGAGCCGCCCCCAGCCATGAGAGCCCCGAACAGCTCCCAGATTGGGAAGACATGGACCTCAAGACTTCGGCCAGTGGACAGACGTCGGTCGTTGAAGAGTTGGAATACTCAAACTTCTAGGCCGGGCTTGCATAGAGCACCGAAGAAAGAGCTGATCGATTTGCCTGGCTGCTTCAATTTGTCTGAATTTGAGAAGCAGCCAGGCCAATCACAGTGCCGCCACTAATCCTGAAGAGTAAACCCTACGCGGATCGTCACCTGCCACTCGGCGGTGCGGCCATCCTTGATCTGGCCGCGAGTCTCAACAATCTCAAACCAGCGCATCTTGTGGATGGTTTTGGCCGCCCGCTCGAGGGCCCCGTTGACGGCATCTTCAATGCTTTTTTCGGACGTGCCCGTCAACTGGATATGCTTATAAACATGGTTGCTCATGGATTCTTCCTTGGGTAGCGGTTCGAGTTTGCCTGCGAATCACCATGATACCGCGGCCCATAAAATCTGCCAGTGGAGTCGATGCGCCCGGTGGCTAGCCCGTGATCAGCATAAGTACCGGACGGTCTTCGAGAGCTGCAGCCGGGCCAAAAATCGTCGACTGCGAAAAATACATGTGGGCTTGGTACCTGATGAAATAATCGTAGGGCTGGGAATACCGATTGATCGTGCTGTCATTGAAGTTGAGCATCAGGTGCATGGTTTCCGGCAGATCGGGAAAACCGATCATTTTCTCCCCAGACCAACTGAAATCCAGGGCCTTCGAGCCAGGACCAGTCGAGCAGATCTGCATGAGGGTCAGCGAACCGTCTTGCAGTGCCGTGGCTGAAACTGTCCCACTTGACCAGTCAACTCGGGCCGGATCAACTTGCGACAACGCTACACATTCATCCGGCCATTGGGGAGCCATTGCGGCCATCGTTGCGCGGAAGCCATAACTGCGCAAACACGAATCATCAGGCAACGGCGGAATATCATAGCTCAACAAAGGCACCGTCCGCAGGCCGGTTTGCACATGCATCAATTCAGGCGGCAACTCGTTGATTTGATCAAATGTCGAGGTATCATGCTGAGACGGAATGATCAGCGCCCCTCCCCGCCCCGAAAAATGGACGACCAGACTGGGCCCCGTGGAAGATCCTTCGTAAATCGCCGACACCTCACGGAGCGTTGTCAATTCACGAGAAGCGAACCCCACCAATCCCGTATCCGAGTCCGCTCCCGCCTGAATCATCAAGCCAATCGGCTCTCCATTGCGGACCCATTCGAGAAAACGCGCCTCAGGCATGCGGATCCTGGGCTCTTCGGAATAATCGACAAACTCATGCCCCTCATTGAGGAGCTCGGTAAAAGCAGGCGGAGTTGTACCGGGCCAAGCGGAATAGTCTTGCGGCACAAACGGTGACGCCAAAGGCCGGACATGGTAGGCGACACCCGGCCACATTGGTCCAAACGACATCGTATCGCTGCCTACATCATTCGGCCCAGAATAGGCTACAAGAGACAGCAAACGGTGCATGGTGAGATAGACGGCCTGAATGCTATCGGCCACAAAAAACTCGGGCGGATATTCCTCACTGATGACGCTTCCGAAATCAAAATTGACCAGGATGTCGGATCGCGTTTCGCCGTCAGAGCCCAAGTAGAGAGATTCCATCCCAGCCATTCCCGGATCATGATCCGGGGTCGCAATACTCTCGCCAGTCACGTTGATCTGGGCAAATTCCAATCGTGGGTAAACCAGGAGAGTGTCCGCAGGGCCCGAAGGGCAATGCAAGGCACCTTCGTCCTTGTCAGAACATGCGCTGAGGCCAATGCCGAAGGCGAGTACTGCAGCGTAGAAAAGAATCCTGCAACTCATGAATTATCTCTTTTCTGGTTCCAGACCGGCCAAAAAGAACGCCAAGGCTCCGGGCCGTATCAATATTGCAGGTGGTTGGCTCATATGATTTGAAATATCGGGCGTATTGTTGGCGCAGCGAGAGGAAGAACCGGTCACGCCAGAGAAACTGCAATAGCGATCCTGCCGATATTCGGCGGTTTACATCTGAAAGTCAATGATGGGCAGGCTATCCCCGGACAAACTCTTAGGCTGCAGGATGGCCGGTATGAGAATGTGCACCTATATAGGACTTCGCAAGCCCGTTTGGTGGGGCCTTAAGACGCAATTCCCAGGGAAGGCATTGGCGGACAAAGCGAGCACACCAATCTCCCCCACGTAACCATTCCCCGCCCACGTTCGTCAGAACCACGTGCATTCGCTTCTTCACCGAGATACACCAAAAAGGCACCGATGAACCGCCTGTACTCCTCCCTGCGCGAAGGCATTCTCGCGCTTCGCGCAAATAGACTACGTACCGCGCTATCGACCCTCGGCGTGGTCATTGGCGTGGCCTCGGTCGTTGCGGTTCTCAGCGTGGGCGATGGGGTTGAAGCGATGGCTCGCGCTCGGGTCGGGTCCACGACGCCGCTGCAATATGTGCAGATCACGCCCGTGACCACGCGCCAGGTGGACGGCCACCGCCTGCCGGTCGACGACTGGCCTCGATTTGATCCGACCAACCTGGACAGCCTGGCGAATCGCATGCCGGCAGGAACGAAGATCCATCTGATTGTCGAAGGCTCGGCCACGACCACCGGGGCCGACGGCAGGGAACGGGCGCTGACGCTGACGGGAATGGCCGGCGACGCGGTGCCGGGGCTCACTATTCTCCACGGGCGCCTGCTGACGCGAGCGGAATTGGCCTCGGGCGAGCCGTTGGCAGTGCTCAGCAACGACCTGGCCATGGCTCTCGGCGATTCGGCGGATCTGGGTGCACTCATCGGCTCCACCGTGAACGCGTCCCAGGCGACCTACCGAATCATTGGCATCGTTGATATGCCCGATCTCGGGCAGCTCAAAGCCATCGTGCCCTTGACCGTGGCTGCCGCGGGATTTGTTCGCCACGATGAAGCTCGTCCGCGGCGTTTTGCTATCGAAGCACCCAGCATCGAAGGGGTGGACGATGTTGAAGCGGCCGCTCATGCCTGGCTTGCGTCAGCATACGGCCACGAATGGGAGAAGCGGGTCGGCGTCACTCTCAACCGCTACCGGCTGAAGCAGATTCAGCAGGGGCTCCTGGTCTTCAAGCTGTTGATGGGATCGATCGCGGGGATCTCGCTGGTCACAGGCGGAATCGGCATCATGAATGTGCTGCTCGCCTCGGTGGCCGAACGCACCCGGGAAATCGGTGTGCGCAAGGCACTGGGCGCCCGCAACAGGGATGTCCTGAACCAGTTTCTGGGTGAAGCGGTGGCCTTGACCTGCCTGGGTTGCGTTTTTGGCTTGGCACTCGGGCTCGGAACAGCATTTGGAGTCACGGCCATCATGCGGGCGAAGACCGAAGCCCAGGTCGCGGCCGCACTCACGTGGGAGACGGCCTTGATCGCCCTGGCGCTGGCCATTTTGGTGGGCGTGGGATTCGGAATGTACCCCGCCATCAGGGCCAGCCGCTTGTCTCCTATCGCGGCGATCCGCCAGGACTAGGCGGGACTTGTCTGTCATCAATACCGAGCCGATCAGGTGGGGTCGTGGCGCGATGTCGCTTGGGCGTGGCTCTGCTTGATCAGACCATCGGCCACAAGCTGATCCACCTACTGCAGTAGCTAAAACGAAAGAAAACCAACCTACATCAACGACAACTGAATCTTCAGCCCATGATTACCCGGATCCAATTTCGCCGCCCGTTCCAGCGCCGTGCGCCCCGCGGTTTCCAACCCATTGTCCAAACAGATGAACCCCGCCAGGGTCCAGACGCTGGCATTGCGCCAAGGGTCTTCTAGGCCTGCCTCGATCGTCTGCACCATTTTTTCTGCCAAACGCGTTTCGCCTTCGATGCGATCGGCCTCCAGGATGAGTTCCACATCACCGGCGCCGAGGTCCACGATGTTGTCGATGTCCATGGCCCCCGCGCCCATGGGTGCCAACGCCAATTCCCGCCCCTGAGCCACTTGCCCGTTGCGGATCATGAACCGCGCCAGATTGCGTCGGTTGTCGTCGCTGGCCTCAGCGCCGTGGGCCACCCGCAACGCAGCCAAAGTCGCAGCTGGATCATCGTCAGCCTGCCAGCGACCGCGCGAGGCGCCGCTTTGGCCATAAAACTGGGCAATGTCCTGGGCCGCCAGATCATTGCGGGCCTTGGACAGGCCATTCAATACGGCGGCGAAGCCCGCTTTGTCTCCCACGGCATCCATGTGGGCCAAGGCCTCTTCGATTTCCACCAGAGCCGAAGACATGTCGCCCATCAGGTAGTAGACCTGCCCCTGCAGCACCGACGCCTGCCCGGCGTACAACCCGAGGCGTTGGCAGACTTCCAACTCGTCCAACGCGCGTGACGCCAAAGCGCGTTTCTTCTGCTCGCTGTCAGCGGCGGCTACAGCTTCAACCAAGGCCGCGCCATACGCGATCCGGTTGCCGTTCATGAAACCGCTGTCGAAGCCCAACAGGTACGGTACCTTGCCGGACCGACCCGTCAACTTGCCCAGGTCGCGGGAATAGGATTTGTACACCAGATACGGATAATACGGCGCATAAACCCGTGCCTGATCCCAGGCCAGAGAGGCCATCTTGCGACGTCCAGTGACCTCGTAAATGGCTCCCGCTTCGTTCCAGAACCGGTTGGCAAAAGGGCGCTGGTCGTCCAGGTTGTGGCCGCCAAAAGCCGCGCTGGCCAGGTTCAACTTGCCCACCCGCAGCCAGGTGTAGGCCATGATCCAATCGTGCAGATAATTCGAAGACTTTTTATTCCAGGCACCGACATTGCGGTACTCGGGACTGAACCCGGCGTTGCGCACATTGGTGGGAAAGTTTTTCACCGAGGTGCCGCGCAGCTCACCGGCAATGGTGATCGCCAGTTTGTCATTGCCCAACTGGGCGGCCAACAGGCCCTGCAACAATCGCGCTTCAAGGCTGCGCGCTCCATGGGCCCCCGCGGTTTCCAGGCTGATCTGGGCTGCGGCAAATTCGCCCTGATCGCGCAACAGCCAGGCCCGGTCCAACTCCACGTCTGCCCGCAAGGGGCGCAGCTGGTCTGCCGGAATGATCGCCAGGGCTGCGCGGGCACCATCCAGGGCCTTCAAAGCGCGGTAGTGGTCGCCCACCAGGGAGGAAAAATAGCTGTAGAGATGCCAGGCGTAGGGGTTGCTGGGATCCAATCCCACGGCGGTGCCCAGTTTGCCCAGACCAATGCCCACCACTCGGCGGTCGCTGATTTCGGCTCCCCAACCGGAGGGCAAACCGTCGCGGGTGTTCTGCACCTGGTCCAACAGGCGGCGCCGGAAATCGATGAAAAACTGGAGTTCGCCCTGAGCCGCAGCACGTCGCTGCTGCTGCTCATCAATACAGAGCGCCTGCCACTGGTTCAGGCCTATGCCCTCAAAATGCCCGCGGTATTTCCGGGTCTTGGCGTACTCTTTAACCTGATCAACTTTGTACTGGGATTCATTCAGAAATTGCGATTCTTCGCGAATGCGATAAAACTTCGTATCGATATCCATCCAGGACCGCACCGTGCCGATTTCGGTCCAATATTCCGGTGCCTGCCAAGCCGCAACCGCGCCCGTTCTCGAGGCGGCCTGCGACCCACCTGCGAAACCGCCCAGCAAAACCAACAACACGGCGCACGCACCCAGACTTCTGACGTTCCCTGCGCGTCTCATCATAAGTCCATCCCTCTCCCAAGATTTGCAATATCGGGGTCTATGACTGATAGTACGGCATCTGCCGAGCCGGGACAACGCCTCGGATGCTCCAAATTGCACCTTTTGCGAACGGTTCTCGGCCATGGCTGTACCCCAACATCTCATCTGGACGGCCGTACTCACGACTTTGTGGTGCGTGGGGCATAGTGTGCCGATCACTCATGCGGCGCGCAACCGGGTGCGTGAGTTGTTCCCCCGCTACCACGCCTTGGACCGCATTCTCTATGTCATTTACAGCACTGCGACCCTGGCGTTGCTCTTTGCCTGGCTGCGCACCCTGCCCGAACAAACGCTCTGGGATTGGCCCGGCATTTGGCGCTGGCTGCGGTGGGCGGGCATTTTCGAGGCTGCGTTGCTGTTCTGGCTCGGCCTCCGCAGCTACAACGGACGCACGTTCCTCGGCCTGACCCAATTGCGGGAATTTGCCGCCGGCAAGGAACCCCAAGCCCCGGTTTTCAAGGCGACGGGCATCCTGGCAGTCATCCGGCATCCGTGGTACACCGGCTCGTTGCTCTTCCTGACTTTCTGCCTGCCGATCACCGATGTGAATCTGGTCTGGCGCCTGGTGATGGTTGCCTACGTGCTGGTGGGCACCGACCTGGACGAGCGCAAACTGCTGGCCGAATGGGGCGAGGCCTACGCCACTTATCGCCAAGAAGTGCCGCGGTTTTTCCCCTTGCCCCGCGGCCGCAAGAAGTCCTGAAACCCTCCTGATTGTCCCGCGCCCATTTTTAGGGTACAATGCGGCCGCTGGTAATCTGGCAATCGCGGCCCCTGAAAGGAATTGCATGCTCAAGGACAATTTTGTCGAGTCCATCGGCCATTCGATCCACAGCCACTGGGATGTGAACTGCTACAGCGATCTCGACGGCGCCACACTGACCTACGGCGAAGTGGGCCACCGCATTTTTCGCCTGCACCACATTTTCGAAAAGGCGGGCATCAAAAAGGGCGACCGCATCGGCATCGTGGGCCGCAACAGCGCCCACTGGTGCACGGCCTACCTGGCCACCGTGACCTTCGGGGCCGTCATCGTTCCCATCCTGCCCGATTTCACCACCGCCGAAATCGAACACATCGTGCGCCATGCCGGCTGCCGCATGCTCTTCGTATCAGACAGCATCAATGAC
>JADGEP010000205.1 GCA_016744275.1 Candidatus Krumholzibacteriia bacterium
CCGCAGATATGGGCGTATCCACCGCCGTGGTTGACCACCGCCCATTTCAAGGGGACCGTCCGGCGTTTGAAGCTGCCCTTCAGGCCACGCTCGACATCTTTCGTCCAGACATTATCTGCCTGGCGGGCTTTATGCGGGTTCTTACCGAAGGATTTGTGGCCCCTTGGGAGGGGCGCATGTTGAACATTCATCCTTCGCTTTTGCCCAAATACAAAGGGTTACATACCCATGAACGTGCCTTGAAAGCCGGTGACGTTGAACATGGATGCACGGTTCATCTTGTGACACCAGCCTTGGACGATGGCCCGATTTTGGGGCAGGCGCGCGTGCCGGTCCTGCCAGATGACACCGCCGGCGCGCAATATTCGTAAATTCAATTCATCATCCTGATTGCGCACCAATTCAACGTCGAACATGCCGAGTTTCACAAGGTCCTCGCGGAGCCAGCACCCATAGGTCACCGTATCGACCGGACCTTCATAGGATGCAAAATGAAAGCGGGCGCCACCGACAGCAAACGGTGAGCCGTAGGCGGCGGCGATGGTTCGAGGCAACCAGCCTTCGGCTTTGGTTCGTGCAGCCCCGCCGACATTCATTGCACCTGTTTTGCGAATTACGGCCAGACACTGCCTGACGTAGTCTTCCGCGTAGACCGTGTGCACATCCATGCGGACAATGTATTTGCCACGAGCCGAGGTGATGGCCCGGTTGAGCCCGGTGGAAACGATGCCTTCAGGATTCGAGACCACCCTCACCTCGGGATTTTGGCGCGCGTATTGAGCCAGGATGTCGGCGGTGCCGTCATCGCTGTCGCCGTCGGCAATGATGATTTCCCATTGAGTTTGTCCTTTTTCCTGGGCCGTGAGGCTCTCCAGGAATGGGCCGATGGCGGCTGCTTCATTGCGGCAAGGAACAATGATCGTGCATTCGAACAGTTCGTTCGAAGGATCATTCGGGGACTTGGTCGATTCGGCGCTTTTTTGCGTCGTCACGAGTTTTCTCCTTTGCGCACGATGCCAATGGTGTGGCTGCGCAGGAAAGGCAACGCTTCCAGCCAATTGTAGATGGACTGCGATCGCGGAGCAATAAGCCGGCCGAGCGGCGGAGCCAACGTTGTGCGGTGCCAATGGCAGTCATACTCACCAAAATGGTCGTCCAATTCACTGCGTTTGATTCCGACCACGTTGGGGTTGCGTTGGTTGTCCATGGCCAGATCAAAGTACACAAGGCGACCACCGGGAGACAAAACGCGCAGGCATTCACGGGCAATGCGCTGTCTGAGGCCGCGGTCCAATACGGAGCTGAGCACAGTGGCCAGAAAGACCAAGTCAAACTGTCCATCGGCAAATGGCAGTTTGGTGCCGTCAGCCGCGCTCAGTCGGAGGTCCGGGGAAAGCCGCTCGCGAGCTGCCTGCAACCGCTGTGGATTCAAATCCACTCCGACCGTCTGTTTGGCCGTCGCGCCCCAGCGCAACAAATCGGTGAGCCACTGACCCGTGCCGCACCCGACATCCAGAATTTTCAACGGGGCCAGATCCCGGATTCCTTCACCCGCAAGAATCTCCAGCACACGGCGTTCCCGCGATTGCATTAGGGCAAGGTGCCCCGGATCAAAAACAGAATACTTGTCGGCCAATTGGGAGCGGCTCTCATAGACTTCCCTGATTCGCTGAGATTCGGAAACAGCTTGGCCGTTTTTATTGCCATTTGTCATTGGTTTTTTCCTCGCTGGGTCCATTGCAACCAGGTGCGGCGCGCCTGAGTGTAACGATCCCCACCAACGGTCTTGGCGACTTTTTTCAGTTCCCAGGTTGCGCGCTGGCGTTCTCGCCTGCAGCCCCGGCCCCAGACCAAATCGGAGATTTCAGAGGCGTGTGTCGTCCTTTGAACCGAATACCGGCCAAAAACCCGGCACCCATGAGCCTGCCAATCACCTGGACGTGGCTCGGACGTGAAAAGAGATTCGATGCCGGCTTCCTTGGCAATCCGCGCCACTTCCGGCCGAAAATATCCTCCGGGGACTGAAGCAAGAGTAACCGAGGCACCCAGTATCTGGCGCAGTCTGTTTGCACTGCGCTGCCATTCATTCCGCTGTTCGATGGGCGCAAGAGCAGAAAATCGTGCGGGGTGTGACCCTGAATGGCTACCGATCACATGTCCCGCTTCAGCCAGGGCTCGAACTTGATCTTCGTCGAGAAATCCGGGTGTGCCGATGAAATCCGACGAGACAAAGAAGTGGCCCTTCCAGCCATGCTTCTCCAGCAATGGAGCGATTCGGTGGTAGGCGCTGCTGCCGCCATCGTCAAAGGTCAACAGGACCGCATTCCCCGTAGAAACTGATGCGAGATCGGGCCAGGTTTGGCGGCAATCTGCGCCCACGTCCGACAGAGATAAAAGATGGTTTTCGAAGAGCTCGGGGGTGAGCTTATAGAGAGCAGCACCTTGGCCTGGCAGACCACTGCTGGCTTCTTCTCCCACTGGAGTGACGTCATGGTAGATCAACGAAACAACATTCATCTGGCGGCCTTTCTGGCGCGCCTTCGCCACTTCAGGAATTTGCTGAGCCAGGGCTGGCCCCAGGTGGCGGAATCTTCATTGCCGGGCATCAAGTCTTGAGCAGTGCCCTGAAAAACCGAAATCATCACTTTTGCCAAGTCGGGTAGGTTTTCCAGAACGACCCGGTGTTGGATGACCTGATGTGATTCGACTGCCGCGTCAAAATCGTAACTGAAATAGCCATAGGTCGGGCCCGTGTCGATACCGTCGTCAACTTGCAAGAGGGTCATGCCAACTCTGGCATCGTCGTTTTCTGCCAAGGCCCAGAAGCAGCCGTGAGCGTTGCGATATCGCGGACATATTCCCGGATGAAAAACGAAAGTGCCGCTCGTGGGAAGGGAATAGATCCTTTTCCTGACGAGCTGTTTGCACCTGGCAATCATCATATCAGGCGCCTGGGCCCGGATGAATTCTTCGGCACTCTTGCTGTTGATGCTGGCGCAAGTCAGGGTCGGAGTCGACGAGGGAATCGCCGCATAGCGAGATTCTAAGCGCTGAACTTCCCGCTTTTCCCAGGCCTGGTCAGATGCTGCCATAAAGACTCGGTAGTAGAGTCGAAAGGCCAAGACATCGAGCATCCGCCAAGCTCCAACCCGCCGGAACTCCCGCTTGATGCGGCGCTTCTTACGAGGGGATTTTTCCCGCAGAACAATGATGCCCACCAAGTCGGACCAATCAGCCAGCCAGCGCGAAAGCCCCTGACGATTGAGGACCGCGCCCTCATGGCAAACCAAAATGGTGCGCGGTTTGTGGTTGGGGGCGAGGGCGCTCATCTGCCTTCTCCCTTGCCGTCGGTGGCAGGATCCTGCATGAAACTCACCAGTCGCCGAGCATTGGTTCGGCAGTCAAACTCCGCGGCGACTTCCACCCGCGCCCGCTGGCCTATCCGGGCCGCGTCAAATTCACCGGTCAGAAGTGGGGCCAGGGCATCAGCCAAAGCGATTGAGTTTCTCTGTTTGACCAGGAGCCCATCTTCGCCATCGGTGACCAGTTCGGCAATGCCGGAAATGTCGGTGGTCAGGACTACCTTTTCCATCGCCATCGCTTCCATAAGCGATACCGGTATGCCGTCCACATCTCCGTCAGCCGCTTCGACGCAGGGCAAAACAAATGCGGCCGACTGTGCCAACGCCTCCCGCACGACCTCCGGTGGTTGCGGGCCGGCAAGTTCAATCTGGTCGTCCAAATTGTGGTGCGAAATCAGATCGGCCAATTCCTGTCGCTGTTCGCCTTCACCAATGATCTTGCATCGTGCGGCAATGCCCCGATTGGCCAATTCAGCGATGGCCTCGACCAAATATCGGAATCCCTTTTTGGGGACCAGGCGCCCTACTGAAACCAGTGGCCCGTCACCGGGGCCGACGGCCGCAAAGCTCTGCAGATCAACTCCGCAGTGAACTATCTGGACTTTCGCGGCGGCCTCAGGGGAAACCACGCTGCCATAGAATGCTCGGTTGCGTTCCGATATCGTGGCCACAAAGTCGACGACTTCAGTCAGTTGCTTCAAGCTGGCTTCATCACGCCCGTAGATGTCGAAGGCGTGTGATGTGTAGCTGCAGGAAATTCCCAGCAGATGTCCGGTAAACGCAGCCACCGTTGCCGGCAAATTGGCAAAGTGGGCGTGGACATGGTCAGGGGCCCAGCGACGAATATCACGGACGATGCGGCAGGCCTTGGGCAGAATAAACAATGCCTTCGCGACGCCGAGAAAACCGCCCGGCGAAGCCTTCAAAAAGAGTTTCGTCCCGCCTGCAAAGAGTCTTGGCGAAGCGAACGCTTCAGCTAGCATTGCGCCAAGGTTGCGGGCCGAAAAAGAAAAGCCAAAGCGGCGCACCCGGTCGCCAATGCCCCCATCGGGTTGTGAGTCAATGACCCAGGCGGTGTCCTGTGCACCACGCAGCGGGTAGACTCTGAGGTCGATTCCGTCGCCCAATATGGTCTGCAACTCAACCTTGATGAAGGTCTCTGTCAGCACCGGGTACCGGGACAGGATGTAGGCAACTTTCAAGACTGTGCCTCCCGCAGTTTTGCCTGGATGTGGCCAAGAATGGAAGACGCATTTTCATCCCATGTGTGGGATTGTGCGGTCTTTCGGGCGCCAATCCCCAGAGCCTTGCGCTGATCGGGGTCGCGGGCCAATTCCACACAGCATTGGGCCAGGGCCGACGCATCGCCGGGTGGCAAGAGCCGACCATTGAGACCATCGGTGAGCACATCGGCAATCTGTCCGATCTGCGAGGCCACGATGGCGCGCCCACTGCCCAGGTATTCGAAAAGTTTGAGCGGTGAAAAGTAGAACTGCGGCAGGGGCGGATAGGGAGCCAGCAGCACATCCATGCGCTGCAGAAAATCCGGAATATCACGTGAGGCCTTGGAACCGTGCCAGACGATACGCTCGTTGCAATTTGACTGTTCCATGCGTTCGACCAGCCAATCTGCCTGGGGCCCTGTGCCCACAATTTCCAGAACGGCGTTGGGGACTTCGGCCAGAACGGTTTCGAAGGCGTCCAGAAGAACTTCGATGCCGTGCCAGACTTGAAGAGAGCCGACAAATCCAAACCGAACCGTTTTGTCCGATGGGCGCACGGAGACGTCAAAGCTTTCCAGGCGGACAGCATTCGGCACAACTACGATTTTCTCCTGCGGAACGCCATTGCTTTCCAGAATGGCGGCGAGCTGGCGCGAGACCACAAAGATTTTGCGGGCTTCAAACCGGTTGGCCGCTTCGATTCGTTTGGCGATCATTTCCAGTTGGCCACCGTGGAACTGCACGTGTTCGTCCGGATAGGGCGCGTTCAACTCATAGAAGAGCGGCAGGCCCAGCTTGTTGGCGACTTCTCGGCCATATGACATGAACGGAGCGCCGCGAAAATAGACCGCGTCGGGAGAAAACTCTCGAGCGATCTGGAGAGCCTGATTGGCGTATCCACGATTGCGAGTGAGGTAGACCAGGTCTTTGAATATCTGAGGGATGGGCAGGCGGACGCGTTTGCCTTTGACCTCTATCGACTGCACGGCTTGGCCCATGCACCGCACTTCGGTGTCGAGCTTGCGAGCGGATTCCGTGAATTCCTGGATGTGGACATTGGCCCCGGAGCCGGTCGATATCGAATGGAGAAAAAGCAATCTCACGGCAATAACTCCAAGGTAAATGCCACCGAATCGTTTGAATTGCGCGCTGGCAGATGCCAGGGACGAACCATGCCGCCGGGCCCTCGGAATGGGGTGCCAGCAATGAGTGCGACATCATCTTCACCAGCAAAGGATAGCCTGGCAAGAGGCGCTTCACCCGGTGATTGAATTGTGTAGCCACCTTCAGGATTGGCGACCAGTTCGAGGGCTGCCGGCAGGGCCCAATGAAAAATGTGCCGGATGCTCGCTGCACCTGGCGTTGTGATCTCGTCTTCAAACCGCAAGCAAGAACCTTCCGGTCGCACCCGCCGCTTGATGCTCCAATTGCCTCGCTTGGTGATTACGGTGACACCGTCTCCGTCAGGAATCATCTCACCGCGACAAAAGTGTGGGAGGCTGTTGCCACTTGGGTCACACACCAGCGGCGAGAACACGTTTTCCCGCAACCGCTCGCTGCCGTGGACCCGTCCGTACTTGCTGGGGTGTGGACCACCTGGGGCCGAAAACAAGACCCCGCGAGGGCCACCCAAATGGCATACGGTCAAACCGACATCTGAAAGGTACATCTCTTCGCCACCAGCCAGGGCCAATAGCCAATTCCCCGGCCGCGCAAAGTACATCCCGGAGTCGGCGCACAGGCCAGATCGAATCTTGGCAATGGGCATCCGGGGAGATGGCAGCTTTGCGGTGCGATGGCGATCACGTGCGCAAAGCAATCGCCAGGCCAGGTCGAAGGCATTGTAAACCGTCGCAAAATGGTAGTCGTAATGTGTGCCTGCTTTTTCGGTATCGGGATCGGTACGAACCAGTGCCAACAGGCCGTCTGCGCGCCTTGGCCAATCTTGACGGTCGAGGGCATTCAGCCCATTGCGGCAGTCCTGGCTCAATTCGTCGTCACCAGACCATTGGGCGACTGTTGCGAGCACGTATCGGCAACAGCCTTCAAAAAACAACTGGTACTGGCCACGTCCGCGATAATTGGCATTGCCCTGCGGGTCGATGTGGGCCAGAAGGTACCGAGTCCCCTTGGTCAGCCTTTGCTCATCCCTGTTGGAAATGCGTCCTGTCTCGATGAATTTGCGCATCATTATTGCCAGGATATAGGCATGGTATTGCACTGGACGGGACTGGCCGGGAAACTCGTCAATACCGCCGTCTGTTCGATACAGACGGTGGCGCAAATATGGCTCGGGCAAGTGGCGCCAATGGAAATGGGGCACACCCAGGCGACGCCGCAACTGGTGATTCAGGGACCTCATGCTCAGCCAATTGCCGGCAAAGGTGCCGTTTTCTCGCTTGAGCCCATTGGCGTCCCCAGCTTTAATG
>JADGEP010000206.1 GCA_016744275.1 Candidatus Krumholzibacteriia bacterium
TGGCTGAGTGGTGGTGACAAGGGCCTCTTCTTGACGGGCGATGATCTGGCCAGTGATTTGGGTATCAATGCGGGGACATCCGGGCTGGCATTCCTCGAAGATGTCATGGGTTTGAATGTCACCACCATCGATGTCCGCAGCTTGATCGACAATCAGACCACGCCGTTGGTCCTCGGCGCTCCGGGGAGCCCTGTTCTTCCGAATCTCGATTCCTGGATTGCCTACGGTGGTTGCCGCAGCATCAATACCTTCGATGGGGTGACCACGCGCGCGGGCGCGATCCGTTTGGCGGAATTTGCCGACCTCAATGGGAATCCGGGCGGGTACGATTTTTCGGCCGCAACGTTGAATCATTTCAATACGAACCGCGTCATTTCGCTGCCCTATGACCTGATGTACGTGTACACCGACGCCAATGCCAAGAGTTTGGCGCCGCTGGCGGCCCGGGCCCAGATGTTGGGTGATGTGATGACCTATTTGGGTGCGACTTCGGGTGGAGGCGTACCGGCGGCGGTGCCGGAGCGCGCGAGGTTTGCGGTGTCCAGCTACCCCAACCCGTTCAATCCGATCACGACAATTTCTTACTCCATCGCCAAGCCAGGGCACCTGACACTGAAGGTCTTTAATCTGCGTGGCGAATTGGTGCGCACGCTGGTCGACGGCCAGGTCGATGCCAGCGGTGAGGTGGTGTGGGACGGAAGCAATAACCAGGGAAGTGCTGCGGCATCCGGGGTGTATTTTTCCGAGGCACGCTTGGGAAGTGAGGTTGTGGTCAACAAAATGGCGTTGGTAAAATAGTCACGGGGGCCAGAGCCAATACCGGTGGACCTTGAACCGAATCGCTCGGTTGCGTACAATAACAAGGCTGTGGCCGCCTCGCAGTTGGATTGATATCGCTCACGTTGTTAATAGGGGGAATTCCATGTGTATCCGAATCCGCATCATCTTGACGGGCCTTTTTCTGCTGTGTGTTTCCACAGCATACACTGCCGATCTGCCCACCTACGTGCGAGGCACCGGCACCATGCATGGCGCGGCTGAGAACTTTGCCAAAGCCTCAGGTGATACCATCGACCTGATGGGCCCAACCGGTTCGGGGGCGCCATACCTTGGTGACTTCGAAGGTGGCTGGAACGGCTGGACATCTGTCGATCGAACCAGGCCACCTGAGACTCATTGGCAAGTCAGCAACTACAATCAGGCCGTAGGCAGCAACCTGGCGGCCTGGTGTGGCGACATCAGCCTCGAGGCGTGCAACGATTCCCTGGATGGCGTGGGAGGGTACGGCAACAACTGGAGCGATCTCCTGGCCTACCGTGTGTCCGTCTCCGACCCGGGAACCAGCGCGACTGTCGGCGTCACGGCCACCCTGCAGCACGATACCGAAGAGGGTTATGACTTTGTCTATTTGAGCGCCAAAATTGAAGGCACCTTGGGTTATGTGGATGTGCAAGCGTGGGATGGCAAAGGCACCGCTACGGTGAACAACAGCGTGACCATTTTGCCCGGCGAATTTGTCGGCGGCACCGATGCCTATATTTTGTTTCGGATGCAATCTGATGGCGGCTTTTCAGACGCAGACTGCTCTTTCTATGGCATGGGCGCCTGTCAACTCGACGACATCACCGTCACGGTCACCCAAACGGGACAGCCGGACCTCGTCAGCTTTGAGGACTTTCAGGACGGCACCTTTGGCGATTGGTTTACTGATCTGGCCGTTGGTGTGGGCGATTTTGCCGGATTGTGGACAGGTTTGAGCGATCTGGACTATTGCTATACGAATTTCACCCAACAGGTGGCTTTTATTGACGATGGACTCGTGGTGCCTGGCACTGGCGGCTCGGAGTGCATCAACTGGTGCTACGGTCCTTATGGCTACATCGTCAATACCACCGGTGGCCTCGCCGGCCCGACCAGTCACCTCAACAATGATATCCTATCGCCGGACATGCTGTGGCCCAATGCGGCTTATGATGGCATCTTGATGTCTTTTGAAGTCTACGAGCACGAAGACCTTTCGGCCGATGCACCCGGTATTTTTTACAATTGGGGCATCACCTCGGCCGACACTGACAATTCGGCGGGCAATGGATTTCAAACCTTGGACACTGAGAGCTATCGAGATCGAAGCTTCATCTACTATGGTGGGCCAGGCTATGTTCGCCGCACTTGGAATCTCACCGATTTGATGAATCCGGGCCGCGACGAAATCCGCATTCGGTTGGGTGTGTACGAACTGGGTTGGGCGTGGGGGTGGATTGGTGACGACGGTTATCCCGCCCCTTATTTCGACAATGTGAGCGTGAAGGTGTTTCCCTATGCGGGGCCGGCCCTGTCTGCCCGCGAAATTGAGTTGGCTCAAGACAATTTTCCAGAAATTGACGCCATCGATTTTGACGACCTGGGTTCCATGCATGTGCGTTTTGACATGGCCCGAAACATTTCGTGGAACGGTCACATGCGCAACGACCCGGGCGATTCCATCGTGGTGCGCATTGCACCGGTGCGAACAGGCGCCGAACTCGTGGAATGGCCGGAAATGCACTACACGATCGATGCGAATCCTGTGTTTGATCCCTACCGCCTGGTGCCAGTTGCAGGTGTTGTCGAGGGGCGTCATGCGATCAGTTCGACGGCGGTGCCCATCCCGGATGTGTTCCAATTCGACTTGCCCGACAGTGGCACGCTCTTTCCTGGCGATGTGCTCCACTACTACTTTCGCGCCGGCGACAACGTGGGGGGCGATATTCAATATGCAACCCTGCCGGGCGATGTTTCTGGTTTCGGCAACTTCGATGACCCCATGGCCTACGACACCAGTTTTGTCGTGCATGCCCTGCCTACAATCAGTTCTGACGGCTTTGGTGGTTATCAGACACCGCAGGTGCTCTATTGGAACGATTTTGCCAAAGGTGGCGGTCAAGCCGAGTGGTATCAGGCCTGGCGCGATGTGGGCTATCAAGCCGGGATTGACTACGACATCTATTACACCAATGGGCCCAGTTCCGGTGTTGGCAATGGCCTGGGTGGACGCACCGGTGGCGAAGCCCTGGCTCACTATTCAGAGCTGATTTACACCGCCGGTGACTTGAGTTACAACACCCTCTCGGACGGTGACTTCGACAACGATGCCGGCAATGACCTTGAGGCGCTATTGCTATGGATGAGTACCGGCTCCAAGGACATTTTCCTGACCGGTTCCAACCTGGCCAGCGACCTGGAGTTCAACAACGGCGCTCTGGGGACGAGTTTTCTGGAAACAGTCATGGGTTTGGATCTGATTAGCGACTACATCCGGCCTTTTATCGACAACCAGACATCGCCGCTGGTTCTGGCTGTTCCGGGCAATCCGGTCTTTCAGAATGTCGTTGATTGGATCGCCTACGGTGGCTGCCCGAGGCCCAATAATATTGATGCCGTAGTGGCCCTGCCGGGTGCAACTCGCTTGGCTGAATTCACCGATCCGGCCGCTCATGGAGGGGCCTATGGCTATTCTGCGGCCACGATCAACACCTACAACCCTTCCAATCGGATTGTTTCGTTGCCCTATGATCTCATGGACGTCTACACGAATCCCAACAAGGTTGGCAGCCCGTTGGCGGACCGGACGATGATCCTGTCCGATGTTCTGGAATATTTTGGCCTGTATCTCGGGGCGTCTCCCGTGCCGGAAGCGAACCTGTTTGCGGTGGCCAACTACCCCAATCCCTTCAATCCTTCCACAAAAATTTCCTACGTAGTGCCGCAGGCGGGCCATTTGTGCCTGAAGGTTTTTAATGTGCGCGGCGAATTGGTGCGCACGTTGATCGATGGCCAGGTGGAATCCAGTGGCCATGTGATGTGGGATGGCGCCAACAACCAAGGCGGCGCCGCCGCTTCGGGGGTGTATTTTTACGAAGCCCGCCTAGGCAATGAGGTGCAGGTCAAGAAAATGGCGTTGATCAAATAGTGCCTGGTTGGTGCTCAAATTGCGACTCCGTCAAATGGGCGGAGTCGTTTTGTGTGCGGAATGTCGAGATCGTCTCCGTCTTCAGTGAGGACAAGCACGAAGCGGCGCTTGCGCTCGTGGGCAACCTCGCGGCCCGTTTGCCTTATTACTATCGTCAGGGGAATATTATGAATACGCGTGCCATATTTGCTCTACTGGGCATCAGCCTGCTGCTCGCCACAAGCGCCGTGGCGACTGATCTGCCGCAAATCGTCAACGGCGATCCGATCATTGTTGGTGGCACCGGGTCATTCGCCAAGGCCTCGGGCGATACCATCGACCTGATGGGGCCGACCGGTTCGGGCGCGGCTTATATTGGCGATTTTGAAGATGGTTGGAATGGTTGGACGTCGTTCGCTCGCACTCAGCCGACCACTTCCCACTGGCCAGTCAGCGACTACAACCAAGCCGTCGCGGGCAACCTCGCGGCCTGGTGCGGTGATATCAGTATTGCCGCGTGCAACGACTCTTTGGATGTGGTCGGCGGCTACGGCGACTCCTGGCATGACATCTTGTCCTATCGGGCAACAGTTGTGAATCCGGGTATCAGTGCGACGATGTCGGTGACGGCCACGCTGCAGAACGATACGGAAGCCGGCTATGACTACACCCACCTGAGCACGCGCACCGCCGGCAATCTGGGCTACATCAATATTCAGTCGTGGGATGGCGACGGCACCTTCGCGATTGCCAACGGCCTGACCGTTTTGCCCTCCGAGTTGATCGATGGCACCGATGTCTTCTTGTCTTTCCGTTTCGTTTCCGACGGCGGCTACTCCGATGATGACTGCCAATTCATGGGGGCCGGCGCTTGTCAGGTGGACGACATCACCGTCACCGTCAGCCAGGACGGGCAACCTGATATCGTCAGCTTTACGGATTTTCAGGACGGCACGACTGGTGATTGGATCATAGATTTTCCGGCTGGAGTCGGCGATTTCGCGCAGTTGTGGTACGGCTTGGCCGATCTGGACCCTTGCACGACGAATTTCTCACGGCAGGTCGCCTTCATTGACGATGGCTTGGTAGTGCCTGGAACGGGCGGCACCGATTGCGTGAATTTCTGTTATGGGCCGTCTGGGTATATCGTCAATACCGTAGGGGGCTTGGCGGGGCCAACCGAGCACATCGACAACTACATTCTCTCACCGGTCATGGACTGGCCCAACGCGACTTACGACGGTATCCGATTGGCCCATGAAGTCTACCAGCACGAAGACCTCACCAGCGATGCGCCGGGCATATTCCACATCTGGTCCGTGCGCTCGGCAGACACCGATGGCTCGGCCGGAAATGGTGTGCAAACAATCGATGCAGCCAGCTGGGAGGACCGCAATTTTGTCTATTTTGGGGGCCCGGATTACACCCGTCCCAATAATGATGTGACGGATCTGATGGAACCCGGCCGGGATGTGGTTCAGGTCTTGTTGGGCGTGTACGAATTGGGTTGGGCCTGGGGATGGGTCGGCAACGACGGGTATCCGGCGCCCTACTTTGACAATGTATCGGTCAAAGTTTTCCCGAACGTTGGGCCGGGTATGGTGGCTCGTGAGATCGACCTGGCGCAGGACAATTTCCCGGAAGCCGACGCCATCGATTTCGCCAATTTGGGCAGCATGCACGTGCGCTTCGACATGGCGCGGAACATTTCATTGGCCAGAGATCTGCGCAATGACCCGGGCGATTCGCTGATCGTTGACATTGAGGCGGTTCGTTCCGGCGCCGTTCTGGTAGGATTGCCAGAGCTTCACTATGCGATAAACGCCAATCCGGTTTTTGACCCCTTCCGAACCACTGCGACCAGCGGTTCAGTGTTTGGTCACGTGGCTGTCAATTCGGTGGGTTTGCCTCAACCGGGTCGCTGGGCCTTTGATCTGCCTGATACCGGAACCTTGTTTCCGGGCGACGTCTTGCACTACTACATCCGTGCCGCTGACGAAGTGGGCGGCGATGTCCAGTACGCCACTTTACCTGTCGACATCTCCGGCTTTGGCGATTTTTCCCAGCCGTTGGCCTACAACAGCACCTTTGTGGTGCGGGCTTTGCCGACCATTGATAGCGATGGTTTTGGGGGCTACACCGCACCGCGCACGTTGTTCTGGAATGATTTTGCCAACCGTGGTGGGGAAGCCGAATGGTACGGCGCCCTGGCCAATCTGGGCATGGGTGAGGGCAGCGACTACGACATCTACTACACCAACGGGCCCAGCAGCGGCGTCGGCAATGGCATCGGCGGCCGCACCAGCGGGTTGGCCCTCGAGCATTATGAAACCCTGCTCTACACCGGTGGCGACCTGTCGGTCAATACCATCAGCAATGGCGATTTCAACAACGACGGCGGCGATGATATCGGCGCGCTGTTGAACTGGATGAGCGCAGGCAACAAGGACCTGCTGATCACCGGTGATGATGTGGCAAGTGATCTGGCCTTCAACGCCGGCGCGGCCGGAGATGGATTTGCTGACGCGGTCCTGGGCTTGAATATGTGGTCGAATGATCTGCGCAGTTTTATCGGCAATCAAGCCACTCCTTTGGTATTTGCCATGTCGGGAAATCCGGTGATTCTGAACCTGGATACGTGGTCGGTATATGGCGGGTGCCTGGGGTTCAATACTTTTGACGCGGCCCAAGCCACAGGGACTGCCATTCGATTGGCCGAATTTGGAGATCCCAATAGTTTTCCGGGAGCCTATGATTTCTCGGCTGCGACTCTCAATGTTTACAATGGGACAAACAAGGTCATCTCGTTACCCTACGATCTGATGTACATTTTCACTGACCCCAACGCCAAAGCGGGTGCGCCGTTGGCGGCGCGGGCGCAGTTGCTGTCCGACATTCTCGACTATTTTGGCGTCACGGGGACGTTGCTGCCCACACCGGTGCCCAGTAGTGAGATATTTGCGGTGACGAACTACCCCAATCCCTTCAATCCATCCACCAAGATTTCCTACGTGGTGCCGCGCGCAGGCCATCTGCGACTGAAGATCTTTAACGTGCGTGGCGAGTTGGTGCGCACGCTGAT
>JADGEP010000207.1 GCA_016744275.1 Candidatus Krumholzibacteriia bacterium
AGGTTGTTGGGTCCGCGGCGCTGGTCGATGGCAGCAGGGACCACGTCATGCCATTGTCGGTGGATTTGAAGACGCCATCGCCGCGGTAGGAGGCGCCACCGCCGCCGGCTGAGTTGCCGCGGATTTCGCCGGTGCCGTAATACCAAACGTTTTGGTGGCCTGCCCGCACATCCTGCGCCACGGTGGAAACCGCGTGCAGTTGGCTGCTACCAGTCGTCAACGACCAGTCGGCGCCGTCGTTGATCGTGCGCCACATGCCGCCGCTGATGCCTCCGGCCAGAAGGGTCTGATAAGACAGATCGCTGACATCAAAGGCCAAGGCCCGGGTGCGTCCGCCAATATTCCAGGGCCCGCGGTACTGCCAGCCCGCAAATTTTTCGGCCCCGACATTGCGGCCAGGAATCGCCATCGCGGCCGAGCGCGGCCAAGTGGGCAACTTTTTGGCAAAGATCTGTTCGCGCCGGTGAATGTCTTCAGGAATGTTGCCGGTTGCCGGATCGGCCAGGCGCTGCCGGTCCCAGGACAGGCGATCGTCCGGCCCGCCGGTCTGTTTGCGACTCGGAGCGTTGGTTGGCGGTGCCGGGGCCGCTACGACGGGCCCAATCACAGGTGAGTCGGCTGGCAGAGGCTGCAATTCAAATGCGCCAGTGCTTAAAAGGCCGATGGCAACAACGAGAGCGAATAAAGGCAAGAGCAGGGCGCGGCGAGTCATGATTTCGTCCTCTTCTCGATCAAACCGAATGGCTCCACCCCCATAGTGGTGCCCGCAGAACGGGTTTTCCCAAATAACCCACTTGATATCATACCGAATCTGGCCGCTTTTGGCTTCACTCAGAACAATTCCGTGGTGGGCAATAAAAATTCTTCAAACCTTTGACCCCTTTTGTACGTCTTCCATGTGCCCCCGTTATCCACCCTGTCCCGGAGGACCAACAATGCGTTTCCAACGCCTGTCTGCTGTCATTCTCGCCACTCTCCTGATCGCCCTGCTGGCCGGAAACGCCGCCGCTTTTTCGTTCAAGGACAAAGGTATCAAAGGCTCTGGCGACCTCGAGACCCGCACATTCGACCTGAAAGATTTTGATGAAATCTCCGTCGGGGGCGCCTTCGAGGTCGAAGTGTACTTCAGCCGCGACCAGGAAGTGGCCGTCACCATCGACGACAATTTGTGGGAAAATCTGGAAGTGTATGTTCGCAATGGCCGCCTGACCATCGATTGGGACGAGAACTGCCGGCCGGACGACGATTGCCGCCTCGAACTGACCGTTTCATCCCTGACGGCCATGACTATCCACGGCGCAGCCGAAGTGAAGATCGCCGACTTTGACGGTGAATCATTCGACTTCGAACTCAGTGGCGCCGCCGAGTTGGACATGAACGGGTCAGTGGAGGATCTGGATATCCAGGTCTCCGGCGCGGGCGAAATCGACACCCGGGATCTGAAGGCAAAAAACGTCAAGGTGCGCATTTCGGGCGCCGGTAATGCCAACATCTCGGCCTCCGAAAGCCTTGATGCCCAGGTCTCGGGTGTTGGCCACATCAGCTATTGGGGCGATCCGGAAAAGAAGCGCACCTCGGTTTCGGGGCTGGGTAAAATCTCGGCCAAGTAGCTTCTGACGAAACCTTCAATACGGCCCGCCGGGAACCCATGAGATCATCCGGCGGGCCGCTCCCTCATAAGGCATCATTGGACCTTTCTCCCCACCACCTGCCGCAAACGCCCCGTACAGCCCCTAAAGCCCTCTTTAGATAGAAATAAACTCAATCGTATAGGCCTCTCTTCCGAATCCCCCCCCAGATGTCGTGTCGCCCACGACTCGCAACAACAAGGTTCAACAATTTCCGGACGCCGCCCAATTGACTGTCCGGAGGGGAACGTGAAACCAGATGAGACGCCCGGCAAGGCTCTTGGCCTTGACCCTCATGCTGGGTCTGCACGCGACTGTGGCTGAGGCTGTTGGCACGCCCGCCGGCACCCTGATCAACAGCCAGGCCGTGGTCAATTACACGCAGACCGGCCAAGACATGACGACCGTCAGCAACCTGCTGTCATTGCCAGTCAATGAAGTCCTGGACTTCACGCTGGCCTGGCAGGATGCCGCCGAAGTGCCGGCCTATGCCGGTGACCCCAACGTGGCGCTCACCTTCCGCTTGCAAAATACGGGCAACGGTTGGGAAACATTTCTGCTGACGGTGATCAGCGCCCTGTCCGGCGACGACTTCGACCCCCTGGCTCCGGAAGTTCATTTCGATACCAACGACAACGGGCTGTACGACCCCTTGCTCGACGACCTTTACACTGAAGGTGTCAACGATCCGGAATTGGCAGCTGATGAACCGTTGACGGTTTTCCTTGTCAGTCAGGTTCCCGCCAACCTGGCCACCGATGATCGCGGGCACCTGAAATTGGCGGCCGGATCCGAAGAAGGCTATGGCGTCCCGGGCACCGTGATCCACGGCCAGGGCGACAATGGCACCGATGCCATCATCGGCCTTGGTGGCGGCTTTGCCGAAGCGACGGGCACCATGCGTCTGGCAGCGGTTCAGGTCAATCTGGCCAAGACTGCGGTCGTCACCAGCGGCAACGGTCAGGTCATGGCCGCTGGCACCGTCGACACCACTTCGATCATCACCTACAACATCGCCGTCTCGGTATCCGGCAACGGCACCGCCCGCGATGTGGTCGTCACCGATCCTATTCCCCTCGGCACGGTCTATCAGCCGGGCACCCTATTTCTCAACGACACACCCATAACCGACGCCGCCGACAGTGATGCCGGCGACGTCTTCGAATTGATGCAGGGCGCGGTCACCATTGCCCTCGGAGACATGACAGCAGACTCGTCTACACAACGGATCTCTTTCCAGGTGGCCCTTGAATAACCCCAGGAGGTAAGCAAGTGAGTACTGGCAAAACGAAACTGTGCGCACTGATGATTCTGCCGATTCTGGCGAATCTTTTTGGCGTTGCAGGAGCCTTGGCCCAAAGCGACGGCACCTTGGTGCTGCAAGCGGTGGCCGAGGTCGAAATCGTGCAGGAAAACCCCGACGGCACCCGTGTCGTGCAGCGGATTCCCGCCGAAACCGTCGTCCCCGGCGACGAGGTCATCTACACCCTGGTCTATGACAACCAGGGCGCGGATCCGGCCGACGACATTTTCATCACCAATCCGATTCCCGAGCACATGGAATTCCGCCGTGCGGCCGCCAATCCGGCCGGACTGGAAACCGTTTTCTCGGTGGATGGAGGCCATGTGTTCGGTCCTCTGTCCGACCTGACGGTATCTGACAGTGCAGGTCAGACCCGTCAGGCAACGCCACAGGACTGCACGCACATCCAATGGCAATTCACAAGATCACTGGCGCCGGGTGAGACCGGGCAAGTGAGCTACACCACACGGTTGCTCTAGAAGCGACTTCTACAGGAGGTAGAACAGATGATGAATAGGATCACCAAACTGTCCGGCCTGAGCCTTGTGCTCACGTTGGTCATGGTTGGCACGGCGTTGGCCGGCGGCACGCCCTCGGGCACGACCGTTGACAACTCCGCGTCGGTCGACTTTCAGGTCGGCGGCCTGCCCCAGGCCACCATCAACTCCAACGTCGCCTCGTTCCTGGTTGATAACCGGGTTGATGTCACCGTTGCCACCATCGATGTGGCCAACATCGTTGTGGTGCCCGGCATGTTGGCGCGCGTACTGAGCTACTCGGTCACCAACAATGGCAACACGGTGCAGGATTATGTCCTGACTCCCGTGGCCGACGCTGGCGACGACTTCGACGCTTCGAACGTGAACGCCTTTGTCGATATGAACGCCAACGGCACCTACGAGCCGGCGATTGACAACATGACTTTCATTGACGAGCTGGCCATTGACGCGACCATGAATGTTTTCATCGTCAGCGACATTCCCCTGACCGCTTTGAATGCTCAGCTGTCGAACTACGACCTGCTGGCGCAGACCGGTGCGGGCTCGGCCATTGGCATCGCCGGGGCTGCCTATGCCGCGGACCACGCCGCGGTGGTGGACGACCCCTCGATCGTGCAACTCGTCTTCGCTGATGGTGCCGGCACAGCCGACGCTGCCCGCGATGGTGGTCACAGCAGCCGTTCGACCTACGAGGTGGCCACGGCCAACCTGACGGTCGTCAAAAGCCACGTCGTAACCAGCGATCCAATCAATGGTTTGACGCGTCCGAAGAACATCCCCGGTGCAGCGGTGGACTACACCACCAACCTGAACAACACCGGTGGCACGAACGCTGACAACGTGGCGATCGTGGATCCGATTCCGGCCAATACCAGCTTCGTGGTGGGCAGCCACACGGTGGCTCCGGCCGGTACGCAGACCTACAGCAACGACGGCGGCACGACCTGGACCCACGTTCCGGTCGACAGTGGTGACGGCACCGATCCGGCTGTGACGCACATGCGTATCTTCTACGCGTCGATCGCTGCGGCGACCGGTGCGTTGAGCACGTTCCAGGTGATCATCCAGTAGTGGTGGTTTCCCAATGAACAGTCGCCCAGCCACGCTGACACGCGGAAATGCGGTCCCCTATGGGGTCGTATTTCCGCGCGTCTGGCAGTGGCTGGGCGTCGTTCTTATTTGCCTGACGGCAGCTGGTCCAGCTGCGGCCCAGCATCCGGCGGGCAGTGTGCTGAGCAATACCGCCACGGCAACCTATGGCGCTGGCAGCCAACAGGGCATCGCCACCAATAGCAACGTGCTGGATTTGACCGTGGTGCCGGTGGCCACTCTCAGCAACGTGGAGTATCTGCGATATCTCCCGGGCGTGCGTTCTTCCATCGCCGTGCCAGTGACGGTGACCGAATACAGTGTCAGCGGGGAAGCGGTGGGCCCTTTCCGCCCTCTGCTGGCCCCCATTCCCCTGGCCGGTGGACCCATCGACATCACCGCGCCGGTGCCCCTGAGTTCGGGCACGGTTTTTTTCCAGGGCGATCCCGTGTTCTTGCGCGTGGTCGATCCGGACCAGAACCGCAACGCTCAGGTGCGGGATACGATTTTGCTTGAGTTGGTCAACGCCGCCCTCAATGACCGGGAGCTGTTGAAACTTTACGAGACCGGACCCGCGACCGGTGAATTCCTGGGTTTCATCCAGACCACCGGACCTGCCGGGGCCCAGGCCAAGGATGGCCAACTGAGTGTTTTTCAGGACCATTCGGTACTGGCCAGCTACGTCGATGTTTTTGACGTCGCGGACCAGGCCGCAGCCACCGCATTCTTCGACCCTGTTGCCCGGGTATTTGACTCACGCACCGGTGAGCCCGTCAGCGGCTTCACGGTGCGGCTGGTGAACAATCTCACCGGCCAACCGGCCGTGGTCCTGGGCAGCGATGGGGCCAGTGTTTTTCCGGCAACAGTCACCACCGGCGAACCGGTCGTTGATGCCGGCGGCGTCAGTTACGACTTCGGTCCGGGGGGATATCGTTTTCCCCATCTTCCGGACGGGCAGTACCGCTTGGAGCTCGACGCCCCCCCCGGCTACCGCGCGCCCACGCGTTTTACCGACGGTGTCCTGCAGCTTTTACCTGGCGCGCCTTTTTCTCTGGCCACCCCCGGCTCGCGCGGCGAACCGTTTTTTGCCTCCCTGGAACCGCTGTTGGTGGACATTCCGGTGGACAAAGTCGATACCGAACTCTTCGTGGCCAAGACAGCCGGCAAGTCCAGCGTCGCGGTGGGTGACTTTCTGCCCTACGAAATCCGCGTGGAAAACGCGACCGTGGATGACGCCAGTGACCTGACTGTCACCGACCAACTGCCCACTGGTTTCCGCTACCAACCGGGATCCACTTTGGTCGATGGAAAACCCGTTGCTGATCCTTTCCTTGCCGCCGATGGGCGCACCCTCATTTTTCAGCACGCGGATTTGCCGCGGGGCACGAGCTTCACCATCCGGTATGTGCTCGGCGTGGTGCCCGGTGCGATCGTTGGCGAAGCGGTGAACCGGGCCACTGCCAGTTGGGCCCAAACGACATCCAATGAAGCCACCGCCCTGGTCACCGTGAGGCGAGACCTGTTTGGCGACACCGCGACCGTGGTTGGGCAGGTATTGGGCTACGACTGTGCGGCCGATACGTCGGGCCAACCGGCTGGTATTGGCCTGGCCGGGGTTCGGGTCTATCTCGAAAGCGGCGCCTTTGCGGTGACTGATGAACAGGGGCGCTATCACCTGGCCGGGATTACGCCGGGCGCTCATCTGGTCCAGATGGACCTGGAGAGTTTGCCAGAGCAGTACGTTCCCGGTGATTGCAGTGGTGACAGTCTCTTTGCTGAACACCCTTGGTCACATCTGGTGGACCTGCAGGGCGGCACCATGTGGCGCAGTGATTTTCGCCTGCGGCGCGTGCCCCCTGCGAACGGGAACGTTGGCCTGGAGATGGACACGGTCCTGCTCGGCGACAAAATCACTGGCGAAGTTTTGCTCAGCGCCGAGACCGTGCCGGTGCGCAATCTGCGCCTGACCGTTGTCTTGCCCGAAGGCACATCCTACACGCCGGGCAGTTCTGCTTTTGGTGAACGCGAGTTGCCGGATCCGGAGGTTGCCGACGGCACCATCGTCTATCGCCTTGGTGATTTGGAAGCCGGCCAAACAACCACCCTTCGTTTTGGCAGCCAGGTGAACCCGCCTCTGCAAAGGGCCGAACTGGAAGTCAAATGCCTCTTGGTGTGTGATACGCCGACGAGCCGCAACGTTCGCAGTGATATCGTGCGCACCGCCATCAATCTGGTGCCCGAAGTCTTGCGCGAAGAACAACCTGAGGTGATTCTGCGGCCCCGGTTTGCCAGCCTGCAAGCAGACCTGAGCCCCCTGGACAGGGCCCAGATCGATACGCTGTTGAACGCCCTCAATGGACTTGAGATCGTGGCCATGAAGGTGATCGGGCACACCGACAGCCAGCGCATCCGGCCCGGATCACATCCGGTCTATACCGACAACCATGCTTTGTCC
>JADGEP010000208.1 GCA_016744275.1 Candidatus Krumholzibacteriia bacterium
TGGTCGTAGTGTACAACTTGAGAAGGATTTGAGGTCAAGCGGTGGACGGATTCAAAACGCAGATTGACAACTTAAAAGCCAGGCTTGGACACCTTTCATTCAATCAGAAGGTTCTGCTTGGTGCGGTGGCCACCGCCAGTGTGATCAGCGTGGCTGTCTTCAGCCTGTGGTTGCAGAAGGAAGACAGCGCAGTGCTGTTCACGAACCTCTCGCCCGAAGACGCCTCAGCGGCCCTCGCTGAACTCAGCAAACAGGACATCAACGCCGAACTGACCAACGGCGGCACCACCATCATGGTGCCCGAAAACGCCGTTCACCGGTTGCGGGTTGATCTGGCGGCCAAAGGCGTGCCTTCAACCGGTACCGTTGGCTTCGAAATCTTTGATGGCAAGCAGTACGGCCTGACGGAATTTCTGCAAAATGTGAATTTCAAGCGCGCCCTGGAAGGCGAGTTGACCAAATCGATTGAAAGTCTGCAGGGAATTCAATCGGCGCGGGTGCATCTGGTGCTGCCCAAGCCCTCGATCTTCAAAAAACTCGCGTCTCCGGCCACCGCCAGCGTGGTCTTGAACATGGGACGGGGAGCGCGCCTGGCTGACAATCAAATCAACGGCATCCAAAGTTTGGTATCGGGCAGCGTGGAGAATCTCGAGGCCGATGGCGTGACGGTCATCGACCAGCACGGCAAGGTGCTTTCGGCGGCCATGGCCGACGATGAAGCGGGCCGTTCGGAAAGCCAGTTGGCCCTGCGCAAGGAAGTCGAATCTTATCTGGGCGAAAAAGCCAGCAGCATGCTCGACGGTGTGCTCGGCAGTGGTCGTTCCATCGTGCGGGTCAACGCGGCGCTGAACTTCGAAAAAATTGACAAGGAACGCGAAATCTTTGATCCGGCGGCCACCGTGGTGCGCAGTGAAGTCCGCCAGGAAGAAACAAACCCTTCCACCGGCGGTGCCAACGAAAACAGCACCACCAACTATGAAATCAACCGCACGGTCGAACACATCGTCGGCCATACCGGTGGCATCAAGACCTTGTCGGTGGCCGTATTTGTCGACGGTACCTACGAGACCACCGAAGAGGGCACGCCGGCTTATCAGCCTCTGAGCGAAGATGAATTGGGCCAACTGCGCCGCATCGTGCAGACCTCCATCGGGCTGAACGCCGTGCGCGGCGATCAGATCGAAGTGGTCAACATGCAATTCCAGCAACAGGAAGTGCCCAGTACGGGCATGGCCCCGGATTGGGTTGGCCTCTTGACCCAGTACGGCGGCAAAGTGGTGCTGCTGATCGCCTTCCTGGCCATTCTGCTGACCCTCAAAAAGAACCTGGGATCGTTGCTGACAGGTGTGGGCGGTGACGCGGTCGCAACCGCAGGTGGTGCCAGCGGCCCCGCGGCAGTAGCCGAAGAACCGGAACACTTTGATGGGATTCCCGAAATGGACGATCAGGTCATCGGCGACATCCAGGAATACGCGGCGGACAATCCCGATCGGGTGGCTGAAGTGATCCAATCCTGGATCCGCGAAATTGATCTGGGCGGCAACGTCAAACAAGCGGTGGGGGACTGACATGAGCACGCCTGCGGTACGCAAAGCCGCTGTTTTTCTACTGGCCCTGGGCCCGGATGTCGCGGGACAGGTCATGTCCAAACTGCCCGATGATATGGTGGAAAACCTGACCCATACCATCGCCAGCATGGGTCATGTGACCTATGGTGAAAAGAAGAGCGTGCTGTCGGACTTCATCGCCATCAGCAGCCAGATTTCCGGCATTGCCTTTGGTGGCGAAGAAACCGCCAAGCAGATTCTCGAAGCTGGTTTTGGCAACCGCATGGCCAACTCACTGCTCAGCCGCGTGACGAGCTACAGTGAGATCAAGAGCTTCGAACACCTCAAAAATGTCGATCCGCTGACCATCGCCAACTATATCAAGAACGAGCACCCCCAGACGGTGGCCGTGGTGCTGGCCCACATGGACCCACGCTTCAGCGGGCCCATCCTGGAATTGCTGCCGGCCGAACTGCAAGGCGATGTGGCCCATCGCATGGCTGTGCTGGAGGCGCCCAACGCTGAGACCCTCAAGGCGGTCGAAGCGGTGTTGGCGGGTCAACTGCAAGGCGAGATGCAGGCCAAGGACACGCAATATGGTGGCAAAAAACAGGTGGCCGAGATTCTCAATGAGATCGATCGCGAGGTCTGGCAGGAGATTCTGGACGAGATGCGCGAGATCGACGACGAAATCGCCAACGACGTCAATAACCTGATGTTCGTCTTCGAAGATATCGTCGTTCTGAACGACGCCAACATCCAGGAAATCCTCAAGGAAATCGACGGCAAGGAACTGACCATGGCCCTCAAGGGCGCCACCGAAGAGATCCAGGTGAAGGTCTTCGGCAACATGTCCAAACGCGCTGCCGAAGGCATCGCCGAAGACATGGAATACATGGGGCCGGTGCGCCTGGCTGAAGTCGAAGAAGCCCAACAGCGTGTGGTCGAAGTGATCCGCAGCCTGGAAGAGGCCGGCACTATCACTATCGGAAAGGGCGGCAAGGATGCTGAAATGGTCTCCTGAGCCATTTGATGTTCATGACTCTGCCATCGTTTCTGCGGCCGTTTCTTCGGACGACTTTCAGTCCACCGCTGTGGGCAATGGGGAGCCGAATCAGGGGCACGACGCCCGCGAATTCCGTCGCGAAGCCGGGTTTTCCGATTCCAAAGCTCTGATGAATGCCCTGACCCAGGAAGAAAGGGCCCAAGTCTACGAGCTGGTGGAAATCGATCTGGCCGAAGAGTACCAGGCCCGTGAAAAGGAACAAGCTGCAACCTACGCCAGCGATTTGCAGGCGCACAAAGACGAAACCGCCCGGATGGTCGCCGGTTGGACCGAGCGCTTGGCTGCGGCGATGGCCGCTGAGATGACCGATGCCGCCTCGGCTGCCGCGCGCCTCTCGGTGCAACTGGCTGAAAAAATTGTGCGCCAAACCGTGGCCGTCGACCATCAGGTACTGGCTCGGGTTCTGGAAACCACCCTGTTCAAAATCCCGGATGCGTCTCCATTGTCGATCCGAACCAGCCCCGAAGATGCGACTTGGCTCGAAAGCCAACCCAGCCTGCAGGAACATTTGAACATCGCCCACATCGTGGCTGATCGCAGGGTCGAGTCCGGTGGCTGTGTGATTCAAAGCGAGGGGCGGGAGTGGGATGCCACCCTGGCCCGACAGCTCAATACTCTGGAAGAAGTCGTTTCTGAGATGATCAAGACCACAGTCGCCGATCCCTCCGATCTGACGGAGGCGGCCGGCGCGGTCGCCGAATCCCCAAACGCAGTCCCCACTGAATCCGAGGTCGCCGATGTCCCTGGCGTGGAATGATCTGAGTAGCAGCATCCGCCACGCGGATCCGGTTCGCACCGTGGGCCAAGTGACCAATTTGGTCGGCATGATCATCGAAGTGGGTGGCCTGTCCGCTCCGGTCGGATCGCTCTGCCGCATCGAGGTCGGACGCCAGGACCCGCCCGTGCTTTGTGAAGTGGTCGGCTTCCGCAACGACACCTTGCTGGTCATGCCGTATCAGACTGCCGCCGGCGTGGCGCCGGGGTGCCGCGTCACCGTGCAAGCTTCCCAATTGACAGTACCGGTGGGCGACGAACTTCTGGGGCGAGTACTGGACGGTCTGGGCCGGCCCTTGGATGGCGGTCCGCCCCTTTCGAAACTGGCTCGCAGCCGGCTGGGCGGCTCGCCGACTCCGGCGATGCGTCGCCTCAGGTCCGATGAAGTCATGTCCACTGGCGTGCGCTCTATCGATGGCATGATCACCACGGCTCGCGGCCAACGGCTGGGAATTTTTGCCGGCAGTGGTGTGGGCAAATCCGTGTTGATGGGCATGTTGGCCCGGCAGGCCAGTGTCGAAGTGAATGTCCTGGCGCTGATTGGTGAACGTGGTCGCGAAGTGCGCGAATTCATCGAGCGGGATTTGGGCCCCGAAGGCCTGGCGCGCAGCGTGATCATCGTGGTGACCAGTGATGAGAGTGCCGTCATGCGGGCCAAAGGCGCTGAGACGGCCATGACCATCGCCGAACACTTCCGCGATGCCGATCGCGAGGTGCTGTTCCTGATGGACTCGGCAACCCGCTACGCCATGGCGTTGCGGGAAATCGGGCTGGCCGCCGGCGAACCGCCAACAACCAAGGGCTATCCGCCAAGCGTTTTTGCGGCTCTGCCAAAACTGTGCGAACGCGCCGGTTGGTCGGACATCAATTCCATGACGGCCTTTTTTACGGTTCTGATCGAGGGCGACGACATCCACGATCCGGTTGGTGATGCGATGCGTTCGATTCTCGACGGCCACATCATGCTCAGCCGCGACCTGGCCCGCCAGCACCACTATCCCGCCGTGGATGTATTGGGCAGTGTGAGCCGGTTGCGAAATGATATCGTCGGCCAGGAAGACATCGCCGCCGGTGCCAACCTGATGCGCTGGCTGAAATCCCTGGAGGACAACCGCGATCTGGTGAACATCGGCGCCTATGTGGCCGGTTCCGATCCCGTCCTGGACGAGGCCTTGGCCCGGGAAACCGAAGTTCGGGAATTCCTGACCCAGGGCATCACCGAAGGCACCGAATTGACCGACACACTTGGACGTCTGCGCCAATTGACAGGAGTGGCTTGAGATGGCTTTCAAATTCCGCTTGGAGAAAGTGGCCCGCTACCGCCAGAAACTGGTCGACGAACAGGGCCGCCGCGTAGCTGAAGCGAACCGGGTTGTGGCGGGTATCATGGCCCGCATTGAAGCGGTGGATGAAGACCTGGCTCGCCATCTGGTGGAGTTTGGCGACGCGAAGGCCGCGGTCATCAGTGTTCAGGGCATGATGGCCCGGACGATGTGGGTCAGCCATCTGGAAAACGTGCGGGAAGAATATGCCGCTGATTTGGTGGCGGCACAGGAAGAATTGACGCTGCAACGCACCCATCTGAACGAAGTCTGGCGGGACCTGGAGGTCCTGACCAAGCTGCGCGAGAAGCAAAAGACGGCCTGGCAGGCCGAACAGTTGAAGCAGGAAAATCACGATCTGGACGAAATTGGCCAGATTCGTGCCGACCGGCAACGGCGGACAAAGGTTGCCACCTGAGCGGCACAACTTTCCTTCAGGTCAAGTATTGGCCGGCGGGAAGAATCTGCCACAACGGGCCAAGGTATTAAAATATAGAACTTTACGGAGTTCTTAAAGACGACTTACTAAAAGCGTGCTCTGGCACTGGTGTTGCGAGAGCGGTTGTGATCCGCAGGGAATTCGACCCTGCAGGCGGCGACTTGAGGAGAATGTTCATGAAAAGCGTGCTCATCATATCGGTCATCACCTTCGTCCTCATTTTTGGTGGGGTGGTGGTTGTCAGCAGCCAGCTGAACAAGGCTGCCAACGGCGGCTCGAGCCCCGAATTGACGGCCGAAGACTATGCGGCGGCCGAACGTGTGTTTCACGATATGGCCATCGAACGCGATCGCATCCAGCAGGACAAGGAAGAGTTGCTCTCCCTGCGTCAGTCCGTTGCGGTGCAGGAACAAGTCCTGGAGCAGGGACGCGAAAGCCTGATGGCCGTGATCAAGAAGCTGGAGCAGAAGCAGGCCGAGTACATCGAAGAACGCGAACGTTCGGCGACGAAACTGGCCAAGATGTATGAAGCGATGAAACCCAATCAGGCTGCGCCGATCATCAGCGCCCTGGAAATGGACATCATTTTAGACATCATGACCCGCATGAAAGAGCGCCAGGCCGCCAAAATTCTGGCCAAGATGGACGCCGGATTGGCCGCACAAGTCAGCACCCGTATGAGCTTGAAAGGGACTGGTTGATGAACAGCATGCCACAGATGCCCTTCCTGGATTCGACGCCAAAAAGATTGCAACGGCCGGCGGACTTTTCGCCCATTCCCGGCAAGGACAAAGGCCATTCCGAAAAGGTCGCAGAAGATTTTGCGACGAGCTTTCCGGGATTGCTTGAAGAGAAGGCAGATCAACAAGAGAAGGCAGATCAACCGGATTCGGCCGAACCAAAGCTGACTCAGGCTGCCGTCCCAGCCGAAGAGGCCGCGTTATTGACTGCGAAAACCGACGCTGCCATCAAAGCCGAAACGGTTGTTCCGGGTTTGGAAAAAGTATTGGCCCAATTGTCCAGCGCTGCATCCGAAACAACCCCATCTTTGGCGGCCGCCACCCAGAATACTGAAGGTCTGGCAACTGCCGAATTGCCGGTGGCAAAAGTCGCCGGTGATCTCCCGGCAGTATTGGCCCAGGGCTTGGCGGTTCAGGACCAGGCCGCTAAGTGGATCAAGGCCGAATCGACTCCAAATTTGGCTCAAGCGACTGCCGCAGACCAGTCTCAAGTCGCGACTGCGCCTAAGATTTTGCCCGCAATGACGGCCGCTGAGCCCGGGTTGGGGAATCTGGGCGCCGAGGCGGCCGCGGTCCTTGAAAAGACCGTCAATCTGGCCAATACCTCGGCCGGCGCCACGTCGGCGACTGAGTTGGAAACCGCCGCCAAAGGGCGCGAAGCCTATTCTCAGCCGCCCGTCGTCAGCGAATCTCAATTGATGACTGAGACCATCAAGAACGATGCAAAGAATCCGGGGCAAACGGCTGCAACTGGTGCGGCAACCATTGAAACGGAAATTTTGACGGCCGTGACTTCAACCGAAGAAACGTCCGCCGAGTCGGATTCTGATGGGCAAAGCGCCCTCACCGCCGCTGCCGCCGAGACAGTGCCGGCGATGGCGGCTGAAGGCGCCGAGATTGCTGCGCCGGTGGAAACTACCGTGACCAAAACGCCTGAGGCCGAGACGCCCATCAGCGCCAGCGATGAGCAACCTCAGGTCAGCCTCGAGGCCCAATCGGCAACCCGGTTGGCCAA
>JADGEP010000209.1 GCA_016744275.1 Candidatus Krumholzibacteriia bacterium
CAACCGCGCTCGGTCAGCAGCACATAGCTGATCACCACGGGCGTGTAGGCAATGTCGGCGGCCCGGATATTCAACAGCCAAGCCACCTGATCCAGCGCACCGATGACCATGGCCTTGGTGCCCGCCTTTTTCATGGCCTCGCGCACGCGCTTCATTTTGTTGCCCACCGTCTCGCCGGCAAACTTCGAACTGTGGTTGGTGATGGGCGCCAAGCTCGCTTCGGGACGATCTTCCCACAATTTGCCCACCAAATTGGTGCGCAGATATTTCACCTTGATGCCGTGGGGAGCGAGGTTGGATTCGAACTGTTCGGCAGCCGCCACCGAGATCACGGTCGGGTCGACGCCCAAAGCCTGCCCCTTTTTGAGCTGCGCCGCCGTCCAGGCGGGCATCGTCGGGGTGTCCGGCTCGCCCATTTTCATCAGACTGATGCCCGAATCTTTCAACTCCTTGTCGGCCTGCAGGAAATAGCGTCCATCGGTCCAGAGGCCAGCCTTGCGCGCCCCAATAACCAACTCGCCTGCCGAGCCTGAAAAACCACTCAACCATTCCCGGTGCTTCCAGCAATCGGGCAGATATTCGCTCATGTGCGGGTCCGCGCTGGGCACATAATAGGCGTCGATCTTGTTCTTCTTCATCAACTTGCGCAGTTCGACGACCTTTTGCTGAGCGTTCATCACGGCCTCCGGGATAGGGTTCGCGGACTTGATCTTTCGGACACGTCACGCAATTCTGCAAAATGAGGTGGAATTTGGTATAATGATTCCAGAGCAATCCGGACCATCAGAACCACCAGGTTCACGTGGGCAACCCAGCCCATCATAAAGGAAAGAGGGACTTTAGATGAACATGAAAATCGCCGCTCGCGCCATTTTTCGGCGATTTCTGCCCTTTTTTGTGTTATTTGGACTGATTTTGGGCCTCGCAACGCCCAGCGGCGCCAATGATTTGGGCGCCATTACCGGAAAACCGCAGTGGCAGACCCCAGTGCCCAATGGCCGGATCGTCATTCAACTGGCCCCCGATGCGGGTTTACGCCTGGCTCCATCTGGCCTGCAGGTGGCCCCAGACGCCAATTCGGAGGCAAAAGCGACGGTTGCGGCCCGCCGCCTCACCGATATGGTGAGCAAAATGGGCCCGGATGCCCGGATTGTGCCCCGGATGCCTTCGGTGATCGGCAAGGCCGAGGCTGCCTTCTATGCACCTCTGGCCCTTTACGGTCATTTTGAATCGGGCCACAAGGATCCGGCCGTGCTCGCCAAACTTGTTTCTCGCTTGCAAAACGATCCTGCCGTGAATTTGGCCTGGGCCGATCCGGTGGCGATTCCGGCGGTCCTGGATTTCGATCCGGGCGCAAAAAACGGCGGCGGCGATTTTTCCGTTCAGGCAGATTCGGCATCCGCTTCGTTTGAACACTTGCAGGGATATCTCGGCGATGCCCCCGATGGCATCGGTGCCCTCAGCATGCGCGCCCAAGCCGGCGCCCTGGGCCAGGGTGTGACTGTCATCGACGTGGAAGGTGGCTGGCTGTGGTCCCACGAAGACCTGCCGGCGCCCGTCGCCCAGATCGGTGACATGATCAACAGCCTCAGCTGGCGCAATCACGGCACCGCCGTGGTGGGCGTGATTCGTGGCCACGACAACGGACTGGGCGTGACCGGTATCGTGCCCCAATGCGAGGTCGGCCACTCTTCCATTGGCAGCCAGGCCACCAGCGAGGCCATCATGGCCGCCAGTCTTTTGTTGAGCCCAGGCGATGTGATCGTCATTGAACTACACGCCGCCGGACCCGAAGCGACCGGCAGTGGCCAAGAGGGCTATGTGCCCATGGAATTCTGGCAAGACAATTTCGACGCCATCGCGGCGGTGACCAGGCAGGGCATCATGGTGCTTGAGGCCGCCGGCAATGGGCAAGTGGACCTCGACGCCCCCATCTACCAGGGTCTTTTTGATCCGGCCTTGCGCCACAGCGGCGCCATCATGATTGGGGCCACCAACGGCTCCAGTCTTGATCCGGCCTGGTTTTCCAACAACGGCCAAAGGGTTGATCTCAATGGTTGGGGATACGACGTGGCCACCCTCGCCTACGGCGACCTGCAGGGCGACCCTCTGTTTCCCGAAGAGCAGTGGTACACCGCCTCTTTCAGTGGGACCAGCAGCGCCACCCCGGTGGTCACCGGTGCGGTCGTTGCCCTGACGGGCATGGTGCGGCAACAACACGGATTTGATCTCGATGCGCGCCTTGCCCGAGACCTGTTGCGCCTGACGGGAACTCCAGCCAACGGACCGCAACTGATCGGATCGCGCCCCAATCTGGTGGCCGCCTACAACTTGGCCGAAACGGGGATCGGAGAGATTTCCGGCGTGGTCACCGACCAAACCACCGGCCTGCCCATCGAACAGGTGGTGGTATCGGTCAGCGGCGGCGGCTCCAGCACTCTGACCTTGGCCGATGGCAGTTGGCGCCTGCCATTGATGGTTGGCCCCGTCGAACTGGTCTTCAACCAGTTTGGATATGAAGAGAACAGCACCACCAGCACGATCACTTCCGGCGGGTCCAGCTTCGCCGACATGATCCTGGTGCCCATGGCCCGCTATGACATTTCCGGGATTGTCTATGGCGCTGGCCAGCCATTGACTGGCGCCTTGGTTGAACCGCTGGATCAACCCATCGCCGCGACCACCAGCCTGGGCGACGGCAGTTTCACGCTGCCCCAGGTTCCGGCTGAGCTTGAAGAACGGTTGCTCATCTACGGTGTGCCCGGGTTTGGCGCCCGGGTTGTCGGTGTTACCACGATCGGGGCGACCGCCGACGTCATGGTCAGCCCGGCTCTCAGCCCCAGTGGTGAGAATTTTGGCTCCGGCGACGGCGGTTTTGTGGCCAGTCAGGGCCATTGGACCCATGGCGCCCCACCGGCCAGCACGCCCGGTGCTTTTGCTGACGCAATGTGCTGGGGCATCGGCCTCGATGGACTGGGCTATGCCGACGACCAGGCCGACACCCTGACCAGCCCCTTATACGACCTGAGCGGAGTGCCGGCCGGCCCTCAATTTCTCAGCTTCCACTATTTCGCAGACACCGAGGCCAACTTCGATGGTGTGAACCTTGAGGTCAGCACCGGCGGTCCGTTCACTTTGCTGTCCCCCGTCGAAGGCTACAGCGATCTGTTTCTGGGCGGCCTGAATCAACAAGCCGGATGGTCCGGCAGCACCAACCAATGGCGCGGCACCGTCTTCGACATCAGCGCCCTGACTGGTGACAGTTTCCAGTTCCGGCTCAACTTTGGCTCGGATTCAGGCGTCACCGCACCCGGCTTTTTTATCGATGGCATCACTTTTGGACAAGGGCTGATCTCCACCCCCGTTCCCGAGACCGTGCCCACCGCAGCTGCAGCCAGCCTGAATGCGTGGCCCAATCCTTTCAACCCACAGGTCAACATCGCCTACACCCTTTCGCGATCCGGCTCCTTGGAAGTGAGTGTATTTGATGTCAGTGGCCGGCGGGTGCGGCACCTGTTCAATGCGCCGGTGGAAGAGACTCAGGGCACCCTGCAATGGAACGGGCAGGACGACAAGGGCCGCTCGGTCGGCAGTGGGGTATATCTGATTCGATTGAAAGGCGCGGACGCGGATCACGCCGTGCAAAGAGTGGTGCTCACCAAATAGCAGGACCAAAAATCAGCTGCTTGGCAACGGGGCCAATACTTTTTCGAATTCCAATTCGTCGCGCACCGGAATGCCATAGTCGCCAATACGGGGCACGCTCGGCTTCAACAACCGAATCTTGGTCATGGTGCCGAGCCGGATGTCGCTGATGAAAAAACCGCGTTTCTGAAAAAAGCGCTGCGCATCGAGCCGGTCATTGGTGGTGATGGTCCACAGCTTGGTGCAGCCTTCTTCCCGGGCTGCCTGTTCCACTTTTTCCAACAACATGGTGCCCACACCAATGAACTGGCAGAGGGCATCAACGGTCACCACTTCACAGGTGTCGCCCACGATGCTGTAGGTGATCAAGCCGATGCGTTCTCGCCCCTCAGTGGCGATGAACCCGGGCAGCTTGTGCGGATCATGAACTTCTGATCGGGACAAGACGAAGTCGCCACCAAACAGCAGTTCGGTGCGCTCTTTCACCCATACCCGGTCGTCGTCCGACAAATCCTTCACTTGCATGGATATGTCCCTGAATAAGCGGCCGAATCCGGCCGGCAGTTCTGAGCCCAGGGCTTTGCCTTTGTTTTCCATGGCCCAAACATGGTGAGCCGGTGAAGGGGGCGCAAGTCAGGTTTCCCCGCAGACGCAATTAGCCAAAGATATCTTTAGCCGCGGCAAAACTGGCCGAAACTCAGGAGGACATCAATTCGCCCCAACCGAGGTATGCCCGCGCCGTGTTGCCGTTTTTGGCCAAAAGAAAAAAGAGAGAAGCCGGAAGCCCTCCGCTCATGGCCAATCTCAATCCCAAAGCCGATCGGGAAATGGCGGTGCGCTCCCAACGAGTCGCTTTCAGTTATGTGCCATTGACTATCATTCTCATTCTGGCTACGGATCTTAAAACTCAAGCACTCTTGCCTTCGATCGGCATGGTGGTCTTGTTTGTGGCGGTGGGGTTCATCCGGATCCGAATGATCCAAACCTTTGATGATTCTTATGACAAAAACCCTCGACGGTGGTTGATCCGTTTCGCCGCTGGGGCCCTGTTTTCTTCTCTGGCCTGGGGCCTGAGCAACGCCGCGGTCATGCTCACTTTTGGCCTGGATTGGACCTATTTCGTTTGCCTCCTGAGCACCGTCGGGGTTGCAGCCAGTTCGACGGGAACCCTCTCTCCTCGAATGGCGATTTTTCGAGCCTTCGCTGCGTTCGCGTTGGTGCCCCACATTATCACTCTCCTTTTTGTGGGCGAGGGCCAAGAGCTCATCCTGGCCGGGCTGATCGCCTTCTTCGGTCTTCAGATCCACACGCTGGGGTCCTACTTCCATCACGAATATTGGAACCGACTGCACAAGGAAATGGAATTGGAAGAACGGGCGGAAGCCCTGCAAAGCGCCCACGCCGAAGTCGAAGCGGCCAACCGCGCCAAAGGCGATTTTCTGGCCAACATGAGTCACGAAATCCGCACCCCCATGAATGGCGTGTTGGGCATGGCCAACCTGGCTCTCGAAACGGATCTTGATCAAGTGCAGCGCGAATACATCAGCGACATCCGGACCTCAGGCGAGACACTGCTGCGCATCATCAACGAGATCCTCGATTTTTCGAAAATTGAAGCGGGAAAATTCGAACTGGAAAAGGCGCCGTTCTCCCTTTCCGAACTCATGGAAAACGTGGCCAAACCGTTGCAGATGGCAGCCGAAAAGCGCAACAACAAGTTCGTTGTAGACCAGGCCGAGGGACTGCCCGAGTGGATCGCCGGAGATGCCCTGCGCCTCTGGCAGGTGCTCACCAATTTGGCGAGCAATGCCATCAAGTTTACCGAGGACGGGACCGTCTCCTTGCGGGTTTCCTCCGAAGGCAACCACGACGGCAACCCGCAAATCCGCTTTGCCGTCCAGGATTCGGGCATCGGCATTCCGGTGGCAAACCAAGCCCACATTTTTGAGGCCTTCCAACAGGCGGATGGCTCCACGACCCGTCAATTTGGCGGCACCGGCCTCGGTCTCACCATTTCAGCGCGGATCATCCGCATGATGGGTGGCCAGATCAATCTCACCAGCACGCCTGACCAGGGCAGCACCTTCTACTTCACCTTGCCCATGTCGGTGGTGGCGGAAACCACGATTCCTCAAGGGCTGCCAACCGCCGCAGCCACCAGCGACAGTGACGCGGCACCGCTAGCCGGCATTCGGGTTTTGTTGGTGGAAGACAATCTGGTCAACGCCAAACTCGCGACCCGCATCCTCGACAAAAGTGGAGCCACAGTCCATTGGAGCGAAGACGGGCAACAGGCAATCGCAGCCTGGGCCGAGAACGAATTTGACGTGATCCTCATGGATGTGCAGATGCCGGTCATGGATGGATTTGCCGCGACGGACAGGATCCGGTCCCGCGAAAATGGGGAGCGGCGCATCCCCATCATCGCCCTGACCGCCCACGCCATGACGGGCTACCGTGAAAAATGCCTCGCCGCCGGCATGGACGACTTCCTCACCAAGCCCCTGAAAGCCACTCAACTTCGCGACGCTGTTTTGACTTGGGCCAGCCAACCAGTGGCGTGATTCAGCCCTGCGCGCAATCGGTCTGATCGCCTTGCAACTTGGCCACGGTGTGTGGCACAGCCGACCAGACTGCTGCGAGGTTTTCCAAAGCGGCCCGCGGGCTCCCGGGCAAGTTGATGATCAAACAGCCGCCACGAATACCCGCGATCGCCCGACTGACAATGGCATGCGGCGACTTCAACAAACTTGCGGCCCGCATGCACTCGCCAAACCCGGGCAACTCCGTGCCAATCACGTCCCGGGTGGCCTCAGGAGTCACGTCTCGGGGCGAAACACCAGTGCCGCCGCAGGTGATGATCAGGTCGTACCGGTCATTGTCCGCCCATTGCACCAGGGCATCAGCGATGCGGGCGCGCTCATCGGGCAAAACCACCAGCTCGGACCCGGCCACGCCCTGCTCAGTCAAATACTTCACCAATGCCGGCCCGCTGGTATCTTCGCGTTCGCCCACAAATCCCTTGTCGCTCAAGACCAACACGCCTGCCTTCATTTCATGGGTCGCCGCGCCTTTCACTTCAATCCTCCCGCTCATAGAGACCGCTGCGTCCTCCGGATTTGCGCAACAAGCGCACCGGTCCCAACTCAATGTCCCGGCGCACGCCCTTGCACATGTCATACACCGTCAGGCCCGCCACCGTGGCGCCGGTCATGGCTTCCATCTCGACGCCGGTTTTTTCATGGGCCCGCAC